>CAUSCW010000024.1:0-28091 GCA_963530195.1 uncultured Campylobacter sp. | reverse complement strand
ACGTGCATTTTAAAAGCTCGATCAATCAAGCCCCCGAATACGCGCAAAAAGGCCTTGAGGGCGAAACGCGCGAGGTGCGACTGGAGCTTAAGCTCATCGCCGACGTGGGGCTCGTGGGCTTTCCAAACGTCGGTAAAAGCACGCTAATATCGACCGTCTCAAACGCCAAACCGCAGATCGCAAACTACGAGTTTACCACCCTTACGCCAAAGCTAGGCCTAGTAGAGGTTGACGAATATAGCGGCTTTGTGATGGCCGATATCCCGGGCATTATCGAGGGCGCAAGCGAGGGGCGCGGGCTTGGCGTGCAGTTTTTAAAACATGTCGAGCGCACGAAAATTTTACTTTTTATGCTTGATCTTGCGAATTATCGCAGCCTTGAGGAGCAGTTTGACGCGCTGCGGGCCGAGACGGCGAAATTTTCAGGCGAGCTTGCAAAAAGAGACTACGCGATCGCTCTAACTCGCGCGGACGCGGCCGAAAATTTGCAGGA
Organism: uncultured Campylobacter sp.; assembly: GCA_963530195.1. Taxonomy (GTDB): domain Bacteria; phylum Campylobacterota; class Campylobacteria; order Campylobacterales; family Campylobacteraceae; genus Campylobacter_B. The sequence continues at coordinate 27,598 of CAUSCW010000024.1, read as the reverse complement.
AAAATTTGACGCGTTTTTGTCGCATTTGGGGCTTGTAGGCACGGCGGGCGAGATGAAATTTAAACAAGATATTTATGAATTTGACGCCGCTAAGCCGTTTTTCGTGATGCCGATATCTTCGGCTACGGGACAAAATATAAACGAGCTAAAATTTAACCTGCTTGAGCTACTTAAAAAGGAGCTATAGATTGCGCCAAAAGCCGCGCCGTAGGGAGCTTTGACGAACGCGAGCTTTAAGCGTGCCCGTATATGCTGTTAAATTTTATTTTTATCGCTCGCAAACACTGCAAAAAGATAAAATTTAGGGGTGGAAATGAATAAAATTTTAATTTTTGCGTTGTTATGCTTCGGCGCATACGGTTGCGATCCCGCCGATCCGGTGCCGAATTTTATGGACTTTAACGACAAGGATCGCGACGGCGCGCTGAGCTTGCAAGAGTGGATGGCGAGCGAGGTGCCGTCTGGGCTGAGAGTAGAGCTAAATCTGCGCTCAGGCTCGGAATTTAAGAGGCTCGATGCTAATCGTGACGGCAAGATTAGCCTGGATGAGCTGGGAGCGAAACCGTCTGCAAAGATTTATTGGTCCGAAGATCCGTGCGCTTCTTGGCCGTGGAAGGATCAAGGCGGAGATAAAAATCAATCCGCCGTCAAATAAGCGCGAAAAATGGCGATAATGCAGCCTTTTGCGCGGGGTTTGGTTTGCGCGACGCGTATAAATTTCACTTCGCGCGAGCGAGTGCGGACCAGTTTTGCTCCGCGATCTGCGTAAAATTTATTTCGCGCGCGGTCGGCGCCCGTGTGATCGCTTGCGCCGTGATTTGGCTAAATTTAAAGGAAAAGAATGAAGATAGTTTTTATGGGAACGCCCGAATACGCGGCTAAAATTTTACGCGCGCTTTCGGAGGCGAAATTTGAGATCGCGGCCGTATTTACGCAGCCTGATAAACCAGTCGGCAGGAAGCAAATTTTAACGCCTAGCGAGGTGAAAACTTACGCGCAGCAGCTCCTGCCCGCCGTGCCGATATTTCAGCCTACGAGTTTAAAAGACGAGGCGGTCGCAGCGCAGATAAAAGAGCTAAAGCCCGATTTCATCGTAGTTGCCGCATACGGTAAAATTTTGCCGCAAGCCGTCCTTGATGTTGCTCCTTGCATAAACCTGCACGCTTCGATCCTGCCTAAATACCGCGGCGCAAGTCCGATCCAAAGCGCGATCTTGGCTGGCGAAAAGCAGACGGGCGTGACGGCGATGCTGATGGATGCGGGGCTTGATACGGGAGATATGCTTGATTTTGCCTACACGCCTTGCGAGGATAAAACGGTGGCGCAGCTGTTTGACGAACTCGGGGATCTTGCAGGCGAGCTGATCGTGCGAGTGCTGCGAAATTTTGCAAATTTGACGCCGCTCAAGCAGGATGACGCGCAGGCTACGCACTGCAAAAAAATAGCAAAATCTGACGGGCTTTTTAGCTTTGATGAAAAAGCAGAGCAAATTTATAATAAATTTCGCGCGCTAAGCCCATGGCCGGGGATTTATCTAGCTAGCGGGTTAAAAATTTTAGAACTAGAGCTTTTGCGCGAATCTCGCGAGCGTAAATTTCAACGCGCAGGCGAAATTTTAAGCGTCGACAAGCTCGGCTTTTGCGTTTCTTGCGGCGAGGGCGCGGTCAAGATCATAAAAGTACAAGAGCCCGGCAAAAAGCCGGTGGACGCTAGCGCGTATCTAAACGGCAAGCGGCTAAAGATCGGCGATCTGCTATGCTAAACGGGATGTTGAAGGCTGGCGTTTTTCGCCGCATCTTGAGCGTCGAAGCGAAATTCCGCCGCAGGTATCGCCGCGATCGTGAAGTAAAATTTTACTTCGCGGAATTTCTGGACGAAGCCCTGAAATCGTATTTTTATAAAATTTTAAAATCTCGCTTCTATGGTCTAAAATTTTACGCTCGCAGGAGCTTTAAATTTCGCTTTGGCGGTTGCGGATCTTACGGCGCCGCACCGAACATGCACCATTTAAAATTCTATGATCGTGCCGCAGAATTTTTACGAGGCGGAGCTTTAAAATTTTATCGCCGTGCCGTCAAAAAGATCCGTATCACCGAAAAATTTAGTAAAACCGCTAAATTTCATCGCACAAAATTCCGCTATGCCGTAAAATTTTATTATCCTAAATTTTGTCTTCTTGCAAAATTTTATCGTAGCGCGGAATTTAAATGCTTGCAATATCGTAAGACGAGCGCCTTGTTTTACGCAAGGAGCGGGTTTTGCAGATAGAATTCGTAGGGCAGATGCCCTCCACGCAGGAGTTTTTGGTGGACGCCGTGCGCGAAGGCAGAGTAAAGCCGCCCTTTGCGATCGCTGCAAATTGCCAAAGCGCGGGTATCGGCTCGCGAGGCAACGACTGGGAGGGCGCGAGCGGCGATCTTGCCTTTTCGTTTTGCATAGCCCAAACGGATCTGCCCGCGGATGTGCCGCTACAATCGGCAAGCATATATTTTGCGATGATCATGCAGGAATTCCTCGCATCGCTCGGTTCGCAGCTTTGGCTAAAATGGCCCAACGATTTTTATCTGGGCGAGCGTAAAATCGGCGGAGCGATGACGAATAAGATTAAAGATAACTTAATTTGCGGCATCGGAATCAATCTGGTCAGTGCGCCCGAATATGCGGGAATTTTAGATGTAAAAATCAGCGCAAAAGACGCAATAACGGGCTTTTTCGCGCTATATGAAAATAAAATCTCGTGGAAGCAAATTTTTAGAAATTTTTCGTTACAATTCCAAAAATCGCAAAATTTTAGCGTCCATCTGGGCGGCGAAAAAATTTCGCTCGCACAGGCGAAACTTTGCGATGACGGATCGATCATAATAAACGAAGAAAGGGTGTATGCTTTAAGATGAGTGAAATAATTACGATAGCAAATCAAAAGGGAGGCGTCGGTAAAACGACGACAGCGGTCAATCTCGCCGCATCTTTGGCGAGCAAAAAAAAGCGCGTCTTACTAATCGATATCGACCCGCAAGCAAACGCCACCACGGGGCTTGGCTTTAACCGCAGCGATTTTGAGTTTAACATCTACCACGTCCTAACGGGGCGCAAGAATATGTCCGAGGTGATCCAAAAGACCGAGCTTGAGTTTATGGATTTGGTGCCGTCAAACATCGGTCTAGTGGGTATCGAGCGCGAAGCGTCGGAAGAGAAAGATTTCAAACTGACGCTAAAAAATAAAATTTCCGAAGTTGCCGATAGATATGATTTTATCATCATCGATTCGCCGCCAACGTTAGGCAGCATCACGGTAAACGCCCTAGCAGCAAGCGATAGCGTCATCATCCCGATTCAGTGCGAATTCTACGCTCTTGAGGGCGTCGCGCTAATCCTAAATACCGTAAAGGTCGTCAAACAAACGGTCAATAAAAATTTAAAAATTCGCGGATTTTTGCCGACGATGTACAGCCTGCAAAACAACCTAGCAAAAGAAACCGTTGCAAATTTGCGCGAGTACTTCGACGATAAGCTCTTTCGCATAGGCAAAACCGACGATTTGGTTATCATCCCGCGCAATATTAAATTAGCGGAAAGCCCAAGCTTCGGCAAACCAGTAATTTTATACGATAAAAAATCCGCCGGCTCCATCGCCTATCAAGACCTTGCCAAATCCATAATGGAGCAAAAATGGGCAAGATAAAAAGAGCGCTCGGACGTGGTCTAGGCGCTATTTTAGAGGATGTCGAGAGTTCGTACAACAAAGAACTTGAAGGCGGAAACGCGGAAAATCTAATCATCGAAATCGACGTAGATAAAATAGAGCCCAACCCATATCAGCCGCGTTCAAATTTCGACAAAGAAGCGTTAAGAGAGTTAAGCGACAGTATTGCTAGACACGGGCTTATTCAGCCCATCATCGTCATCCAAAAAGACGATTCTTACGTCCTTATCGCCGGCGAGCGACGCCTAAGAGCGACTAAGCTTCTTGGCGAGCGCAAAATCAAGGCCGTAGTCGCGGACATAAAATCTCAAAATTTAAGAGAGCTTGCCCTCATCGAAAATATCCAGCGCGAGGATCTAAATCCTATCGAGCTTGCTAAGTCCTATAAAGAGCTCATCGGCGAATACAGGATCACGCAAGAGGAGTTAGCCGACATCATCAAAAAGTCCCGCACGCAGATTACTAACACGCTAAGGCTTTTAAATTTATGCTCCGAAGTGCAAGACGCCATAAGCGCAGATAAAATTTCGCAAGGGCACGCCAAGATAATGGTTGGACTCGAAAAAGAAGATCAAATTTTAGCACTAAACACCATTTTAGGACAGCGCCTAAGCGTAAGAGATACCGAAAATTTAGTAAAAAAGCTCAAAGATAAAACCGTTCCGAAAGAGAAAAAGTCTGGTGCGGAATTTCAAAGCTTCAAGCCTGAGCTTTTAAAGCTAAAGGCCAAGCTTGATCAATTTGGTAAAATAAGTATCAAAGAGCGTAAAATTTCGATCGAATTTAGCGAAATTTTACAAATTTCCGAGTTTTTAAAGAAAATCGGATGATTTTTTATAGTGTATTTTAATTTTTCATATTGTAAAATACGCATTTTGTTTAAAACTAATCTGGAGGAGGTGCGATGCTAGACGTAAGTTTGACCGCCATGATAACGACCATCGTCGTATTTTTAGCTTTGATTTACTTCTTAAATATCAAGCTTTATAGACCGTTACTTTTGCATATGGAAAAGCGAGAAGCTATTATTAAAGAAGATGAGGCAAATGCGATGAAAAATGCACAGGATGCAGATGCCGATAAAGCAGAGATCGTAAGAATCATGGATGCTGCGAAGTTGCAAGCTGTTAAAATAAGGCAAGAGGCGATGGATAGTGCGAAGCAGGCTGCCGCCAGAGAAATAGCCGAGAAAAGAGCCGCGATGGAGGAAGATTTCGATCAATTCTTAGGCGGTTTGGATGAGCAAAAGCGCAACCTAAAAAATGATTTACAAGCCAAAATTCCGGAATTTAAAAATGTCCTAAGCAGCGCTGTGGCTAAAGTATGAGGATTTTAGTATGAAAAAATATCTATTTTTATTTATAATTCCCGCGTTTGTTTTAGCAAGCGGTGGGCACGATGGAGTCAAGGACTACGACGTGCTGTGGCGAAGCATAAATTTCATTTTATTTTTCGGAATTTTGTTTTATCTTTTAAAAGGTCCCGCAAAAGCAGCATATCAAGGTAGAATCAACGGCATCGCATCTAGGCTTGAAGCTAATCAAAAAATTTTAAAAGAGTCTGCAGCTCGCAAGGAACAAGCTAAAAAAGATTTGCAAGATGCCAAGGTTCAAGGCGCAGCTTTAATCGAAACTGCTAAAAAAGAGATCGTATTCGCTGCCGAAAAGATAAAAAATGCGACCGAGCAAGAGATTGCGAATTTGCAAAAATCTTTCGACGAGCAGAAGAGCTTTGAGGCGCGTAAGATCAAAAAAGAGGTCGTAAGCGAGATACTGGATGACGTTTTTGCATCGGATGACATTAAATTCGGTCAAGATAAGCTGGTTAAAATCGTAGAGAAAAAGGTCGGATAATGATAAATAATACCTCAAAAAGATATGTAAACGCCCTGATACTGAGCTATAAAAAAGATGAACTATGCTCTGTTTTGCAGACGCTCGAGAGCGTTGCGAGTGCATTTAGAATTCCAAAATTCCAAGATATCGTAAAATCTCCGACGCTAAAAGAGGAATCCAAAGTTGAACTTATCGCGTCATTTATAAAAAATCCAAGCGAAAAAATCGTAAATTTTATTAAACTCCTAGCTAAAAATAGGCGTATTGCGCTGATCCCGCAGATAGTCGAGGAACTGCGCAAGAATATTGCGGCGCTGGATAATAAATACTTAGGTAAAATTTATTCCGCTACCGAAATAGACGCCGCGAAAATAAAAGAGCTAGAGGCCAAAATTTCAAACAAATTTAATGCAGATATTACTCTGCAACCCGTTAAAAGTGAGCTTGAGGGTATTAAAATTGAAGTAGAGGATCTTGGATTTGAGATTAGTTTTTCAGTTGATAGATTGAAACAAAAAATGAGCGAATATATTTTAAAAGCAATTTAAAGGAGTAAAGCGTGGGTGCGAAAATTAAGGCAGACGAAATCAGCAGCATAATCAAAGAGCGAATCGAAAATTTCGATCTTAGCGTTGATATCGAAGAAACCGGTAAGGTCGTTTCGGTCGCAGACGGTGTTGCTAATGTTTACGGCTTAAAAAACGTAATGGCTAACGAGATGGTCGAATTCGAAAACGGAGCTCGTGGTATCGCGTTAAATTTAGAGGAGAGCAGTGTCGGCATCGTTATTTTAGGCGATACTAGTGGTATTAACGAAGGTAGTAGCGTTAAAAGACTGGGTAAGCTTTTGCGCGTTCCGGTAGGCGATGCTCTAATAGGTCGCGTGGTAAATGCCCTGGGCGAGCCGATCGACGGCAAAGGCGCGATAGAGACTAGCGATACTAGATTTGTCGAAGAAAAGGCTAAAGGCATCATGGCTCGTAAGTCCGTCCACGAACCGCTTCAAACCGGTCTTAAAGCGATAGACGCGCTAGTGCCGATCGGTCGCGGACAGCGCGAGCTCATCATCGGCGACCGCCAAACAGGAAAAACCACTGTTGCTGTTGATACCATCATCAATCAAAAGGGCCAAGACGTCATCTGCATATATGTAGCAATCGGTCAGAAGCAATCCACCGTCGCACAAGTCGTTAAAAAGCTTGAAGAGTACGGTGCGATGGATTATACGATCGTAGTTGCGGCGGGTGCTAGCGAGGCGGCTGCACTTCAGTATTTGGCGCCATATTCGGGCTGCACCATGGGTGAGTATTTCAGAGATAACTCTCGCCACGCACTTATCATCTACGATGATCTAAGCAAACATGCGGTTGCGTACCGCGAGATGTCGCTTATTTTGCGCCGCCCGCCGGGACGCGAGGCGTATCCTGGCGATGTATTCTACCTACACTCCCGTTTGCTTGAGCGTGCTAGCAAGCTAAGCGATGCACTCGGTGCAGGCAGCCTAACGGCGCTTCCTATCATCGAGACACAAGCAGGCGACGTTTCGGCATATATCCCTACAAACGTTATCTCAATCACCGACGGTCAAATTTTCCTAGAATCGGGTCTATTCAACTCGGGAATTCGTCCTGCGATCAACGTGGGTCTTTCGGTTAGCCGCGTCGGCGGTTCCGCGCAGATTAAAGCGATCAAAAAGGTCTCGGGAACCTTGCGCCTAGATCTCGCTCAATACCGTGAGCTTCAGGCATTTGCGCAGTTTGCGAGCGATTTGGACGAGAGCAGCCGTAAGCAGCTGGATCGCGGACAAAGAATGGTTGAAATTTTAAAACAGCCTCCTTATTCGCCGCTTCCGGTCGAAAATCAAGTGGTCATCATCTTTGCGGGAAGCCGCGGATTTTTAGACGACGTGCCTACGAGCTCAATTGGCAAATTCGAAGCTGAGCTCTATCCGTATATTGAGGCAAAATATCCTGAAATTTTTGAAGAGATTAGAAGTAAAAAGACTATCGAGAAGGATTTGGAAGAAAATTTAATCAAGGCTCTAAATGACTTTAAAGCGACCTTTGCCGCTTAAAAGGGCTAAATTATGGCAAATTTAAAAGATATAAAGCTACAGATCAAGAGCGTTAAAAATACGGAGAAGACCACCAAAGCTATGAAGCTGGTCTCCAACGTCAAGCTCAAAAATACCAAAGAGGCGGCGATGCGCTCGCGAGCTTATGCGGTGAAGATTAACGAGGTCTTGGGTGAAATTTCTGCGCGCGTTAAAAATTACGTAGGCAATAATTCAGGCAACGACGAAAAACTTAGAATTTTTGATACCACGCGGGAAGTAAAGGTGGTTGATTTGCTGTTTATCACCGCAGATAAAGGGCTTTGCGGCGGTTTTAATATCAACACCATCAAAAAGATCAAAGCTTTGATCGAGGAGCTTAAAGCGAAAAAGATCAAGGTTCGTCTTCGCGCCGTCGGCAAAAAGGGGATAGAGTATTTTGATTTTCAAGGCATTGAGCTTTTGGAGCGATATATCGGCGTGAGCTCATCTCCATCGTCCGAGAAAGCTAACGAGATCGTCCAAGCCGCAGTTAAGGATTTTAACGAAGGTAAAACTGACGAAGTTATACTTATCCATAACGGCTATTTGAATATGATTACCCAAGAGATGCGGGTAAATACGTTGGTGCCAATCGGTGAGCCTGCGATTAGCGAGGACGCTTTAAAAACATCTACATTGGAAGTAGAAGTTGAAAGTCCTGAGGATGAAGAAACATTGATGTTAAATTTAATCCAGAGCTATCTTAGCTACAGCATGTATTACGCGCTTATTGACTCTTTGGCAGCGGAGCATTGCTCGAGAATGAATGCGATGGAGAATGCGACAAACAACGCTAAGGAGCGCGTATCGCAGTTAAATTTAGCATACAACAAAGCCAGACAAGGCTCTATCACGACTGAGCTTATCGAGATCATAAGTGGCGTCGAATCAATGAAATGAAAGGAAAACGGATGAAAGGAATAATTTCTCAGGTAATGGGTCCCGTGGTCGATGTCGATTTCAAGGACTACTTGCCGAAGATTAATGAAGCTATCGAGGTTAAATTTGACGTCGAAGGCGCTCATCGTAGGCTGATCCTAGAGGTAGCCGCGCACCTTGGAGACAATCGCGTCCGCACGATCGCTATGGATATGAGCGATGGACTGAGGCGAGGACTTGAGGCCGTCGCTTTGGGCACGCCTATTACGGTGCCTGTGGGCGAGAAGGTTTTGGGTAGAATTTTTAACGTCACGGGCGATCTGATCGATGAGGGCGAGGATGAAAAATTTGAAACCCGCTGGTCCATTCACAGAGATCCGCCTAGCTTTGAAAATCAAAGCACGAAGAGTGAAATTTTTGAAACCGGCATCAAGGTCGTCGATCTGCTTGCTCCTTACGCAAAGGGCGGTAAGGTAGGATTATTCGGCGGCGCTGGCGTCGGCAAGACTGTCATCATCATGGAGCTAATCCACAACGTCGCTTTCAAACACAGCGGTTACTCCGTATTTGCGGGCGTCGGCGAGCGAACGAGAGAGGGAAACGACCTTTATAACGAGATGAAAGAATCGGGTGTTTTGGATAAAGTCGCCTTGACCTACGGTCAGATGAACGAGCCGCCGGGGGCGAGAAATCGTATCGCGCTAACCGGTCTTACGATGGCCGAGTATTTCCGCGACGAGCTTGGGCTTGACGTTTTGATGTTTATCGACAATATCTTCCGTTTCTCGCAGTCGGGTTCGGAGATGTCCGCGCTTTTAGGACGAATTCCGTCCGCGGTCGGTTATCAGCCTACGCTTGCTAGCGAAATGGGTAAATTACAGGAGCGCATTACTTCTACTAAGAAGGGCTCCATTACCTCCGTTCAGGCCGTTTATGTACCTGCGGATGACCTTACTGACCCCGCGCCGGCAACCGTTTTCGCGCACCTTGATGCGACGACCGTTTTAAACAGAGCGATCGCCGAAAAAGGAATTTATCCTGCCGTCGATCCGCTTGATTCGACCTCAAGAATGCTTGATCCGCAAATCATTGGCGAGGAGCATTACAAGGTCGCTCGCGGCGTCCAGGCAGTGCTTCAAAAATACAAAGATTTGCAAGACATTATCGCGATTTTGGGTATGGACGAGCTTAGCGAAGAGGATAAGCTCGTAGTCGAGCGCGCTAGAAAGATCGAGCGCTATCTATCTCAGCCGTTTTTCGTAGCCGAGGTATTTACCGGAAGTCCGGGCAAATATATCTCGCTAGAGGAAACTATCGCTGGCTTTAAGGGAATTTTAGAGGGCAAATACGACGATCTGCCGGAGAATGCCTTTTATATGGTAGGAAATATCGACGAGGTAGTGGCAAAAGCTGAAAAGATGAAAGCATAGGAATTTGCGATGAAAGAATTTTTGCTTTTAGATATCGTTACGCCCGAAGGGATGGTCTTTTCGGGTGAGGTCAAATCCGTCCAGCTTCCCGGCATTACTGGCGAAATGGGTATTTTGCCAGGGCATGCGAGCTTGCTAACGGGACTTAAAGACAAAAGCGAAGGCGGAGTCGTTGAGATCGTAGATAAAGACGGCAAAAAGCAGCTTGTTTTGGTAAACGACGGATTTTTGGAGGTTACCGAAGAAAAAACTACTATCCTAGCCACTCAAGCCGTAGCTATCGGAGGCGATAGCGAAAGCGCCGTAGCAAAGTCTTTGCAGCGCGCCAAAGATATGCTTGCGTCCATTAGCTCCGATGCGGCAAATTCCGCAGCAATCATGGCTAGAGTCGACGAATTCGCAAGGCAAAGTTAAATATGCTAGATCTAATTTTAAGTTATTTTACGAGAAGCACGTTTATTACGATATTCGTGCTTTCTTGGTTATCCGTCTATTTTATCGTCACTTTTACGATTTTGATTTCCAGATTTGTAGGGCTTAGTGCATGGCAACACCGCGAAGCAAAGGCACTCGAATCCTTGCTGATGGGTGGTAGAATTTCGCTTTCGGGCTCTATTTTTCAAAAAGTAAATACCGATAAAATTTCAAAAGAAGCCTTGGAAATTTATAAAGGTAAAGCCGAACGCGACTCCACTAGCGGACTTACTTGGCTATCTATCGTCGCCTCCACTTCGCCGTTTATCGGGCTATTTGGTACGGTCGTTAGTATACTTCACACATTTTCCAAGCTCGGCGGCGGAAATTCCGGCATCGACACCATCGCTCCTGCGATCAGCGAGGCGCTGGTTGCCACAGGATGTGGGATTTTTGTAGCGATCCCCGCATACACCTTTAGCTTACTTATAAAACGCAAAGCATACGAAGTTATGAGCATTATAAATCGTACAGCAGATATTTTGCTATTTAAAGCAAACACTGGAAAAGCTATTTAATGTATAATTTCGACGAAAATCCAGAGTTAAATATCACTCCGCTCGTCGATATTATGCTTGTTTTGCTAGCGATTTTAATGGTTGCGCAAACGGCGATTATCTACGATGAGAAGATCGAACTGCCTAGTGGCTCAAAAGCACAGGTTTCGGAAAATACCGCGGAATTCCTGCTTGTGCGTATCGGTGAAGATCGCAAGGTTTATATTGACAAAAGCTCGATGAGCCTGGCAGAATTCCCAGATAATCTCGTACTGCTTAAAGGCACCGGCAAGTATAGCTTGGAAAAACCTGTCTATATCCAAGCCGATAAAAGACTCGTTTACGACGATGTAATGTTTGTTTTAAAGAGCCTAAAGCAGGCGGGTTTTACAAAAGTCGCACTTCAAACAAATGGCTAATTATTCAAATTTTACGGGGGTTAAATACGATAATTTTAAATCGTTTTTAATTGCCCTTTTTGCCTATTTGCTGGTGATTTTTGTTCTTTTATATCAAATTTCAAAGCCGCAGGAAAAATTTAAAAAATATACTGACAATCCCAACGATTATATGGACGTTACTTTTGATTTCGAAATAGATGATAAACTTCCGTCCGCGCCTGAAATCGCTAAAGAAACGAAGCAGGGCGAGTTTGAAAATAAGAATATTAAGGACGTGCCGGAGGATAAAATTAAGACTACGGCGCAAGTAGTTCCGCCGCCTCCGGTGCAGGCGAAGCCGAAAGAGCCCGAAAAGCCGAAGGAAGAGCCAAAACCGGAACCTAAAAAGGACGAGCCTAAAGCTGAGCCCAAAAAAGAGGAGCCCAAGCCTGAGCCTAAGTTGGAAGATAAACCTTCCGAAAAAGTAGTAGAGAAAAAAGAGGAAGTTAAGCCGGAGCCAAAAAAAGAGGAAAAACCGAGCTTGAGCGATCTTTTTTCGGATACGACCAAGGACAATAAGAAGCTCGAAGAAAGCGCCAAAGCTAGCGACGCCGTTCAGAGTAACAAAAAGTCCGATAAAGAAACCGCCACTTCTAGCGCCAAGGACAAAGCGGCGTCTAAAAATGCCGTCGTTAAATCCGAAAAGCTTGGCGGTAGGACTCAAAGGACGGGGGAATTTAACGCCTATTACGGAGCAATAGAAAAGAAGCTTCAGGTTCTGTGGAGTCGCTACGTAGCGACTGCGAAAGACGATGCGAAGATTAGTATAACTTTCGGTGTGGACGGACGGGTCGTGGATTATAAAATCATCGAGCTGGGCAGAGAGACGGAATTTAATCAGAAGCTGCGAGATTTCTTGGATAATCTTTCGACTCAGAGCTTTCCGAAGTCTCCCGATGGAGCCTCACATGAGGTCGTGACTACGATGTCCGATGTGATGAAGTCAAATTAGAATGTTATGGGGAAAAGAGTGAAAAAACTTTTTAGTATTTTTGTGTTTTGCTGTATGCTTTTTGCAGAAGATGTGGATTCTGCTAAAAATTCTACCTCTTCAAATTTAAACACCGAAATTCAAAATTCCTATAAAATTAAAATTTATTATAATGATGTTAAAAAGCAGCTGGGTTATTTGTGGTGGGCGCAAAAAATGACTCCTGCTGAAGGTAGCGTGCTACTCAACGTAAGCTTAAGTGCTGATGGAAAAGTTATTGATTATAGCACAGATTATTTGGAGGGGGATGAAATATTCCGCAAAAAACTTAAGAACTTTTTGGTGAGGCTTTCTAAACAACGCTTTGTAAAAGCGCCAGACAACAAGCCTCGTAAATTTGCGATTTTTTTAAAATATAATGTTAAATCAGATCAAATTAAGGAGAAAAGATGAAGAAACTACTTTTGATTCTTGCATTTTGTAGTAGCATTTTCGCGGCAGATGCGACTATGTCTATCGTAAACGAAGGGGTAAATCTACCTAAAATCGTCGTTCAGGATGCATCGAACCTTGCAAATTCAGAATTTGGCAACAAATTCTTTAAACTTATGGTGGGTGATCTAAAGGTCGGTGCGACTTTTGAAGTCAGCGACGAGTATCTACAAAGCAGCTATGATGCGGGCGCTTCCGATAATCTAGGCTCTAGCGGTGCCGCTCTGATCGTGCGCTACGCGGTAAGTGATAAAAGCTCGCCGATGAGCCTAAAAGCCAAAGTACTTGAAGCGAACAGCGGCAGGGTGATGTACGAGAAGAGCTTTACGCTTTCAAATGCCGAAAAGTATCCGTTTTTGGCACACATGGCGGTATCCGAGATCGTCAAGCAACTAGGGTACTCAAACGTCGATTGGATGAAGGAGATGATTTTGCTCTCTCGCTACACTTCGACGCGTGAGAGCGAGATCATGGTGGCTGACTATACGCTTACTTACCAGCAGGTTGTGCTTCGCGGCGGATTAAATATCTTCCCTAAATGGGCAAGCGCGGCGCAGAACGAATTTTATTATACCTACTATGTCAATAAAAATACGCCCGCTATCTATAAATTTAATCTATCCAACGGTAGCAAGAGTAAAATTTTTACCGGTCATGGCATGACGATCGCATCGGATGTCAGCGCAGACGGTAGAAAGCTTCTAATCACCAATGCGCCTAAAGATCAACCAGATATTTATTTATATGATATAGCCTCGGGCAGCGCTAAGCAAATTACAGATTACGCTGGCATTGATGTAAATGGAAATTTTATCGACGGCGATTCGCGCGTGGCTTTTGTGAGCGATCGTTTAGGTTATCCGAACGTATTTGCCACTAGCATAAACGGCGGCAACGTTCAGCAGCTCGTCTATCACGGCAAAAACAATAACTCCATCAGCACAAATGGTAATTACGTTACTTACTCCAGTCGCGACGGCGGGGGCGGATTTAATATATATTTAATCTCTACTCAAACCGATATGATTCGCCAGTTAACGGCTAGTGGCAAAAATATGTTTCCTAGATTTTCTAGCGATGGCGGCAGCATTATGTTTATCAAGCAAGACGGCGGCGGAAGCTCGGTAGGTATTATCAGAGTTAACGAGAATAAAAGTTTCCAATTTCCGTTAAGAGTGGGTAAAATTCAATCGGTTGATTGGTAAAATATTAAAAAATCTCGTGATATAATGACTTCAATTTTTTTTGAAAGGATAGAAAATGAAACATTTAGTTTTATCTTCGATAGCAGTTGCTGCTCTATTATTGAGCGGTTGTTCTAAAAAGACCCCAGAGGCCGATACTACAAGCACAAGTGATGCAGATAGACTAGCTGCTTTGGCATCTCAGATCCAAAGTGAAGTTGGCACTGTTTATTTCGACTTTGATAAATTTAATATTAGAGCCGATCAACAAGGCACAATCAATAATAACGCAGCTCTATTCAACCAAGCAGGCGCAGAGTCTCTAACCGTTAAAGTTGAGGGTAACTGCGATGAGTGGGGTTCTGATGAGTACAACTATGCTCTTGGTCTAAAGAGAGCTACTGCAGCTAAAGACGCATTGGTTGCTCAAGGCGTAAATGAGAGCAGAATTTCCGTAGTAAGCTACGGCGAGAGCAATATGGCTTGCACAGAGCATTCTAAAGAGTGCGACGCTCAAAACAGACGCGACGAATTCAAAGTTGGATTCTAGTTTGAAATTTAAAAATTTCACGGTGGCGGCTCTTTTGGGAGCTGCCACTTTTTTAAATGCAGAAACTTCCGCATTTGATGCTGGCAATATTGATTCGGGTAGCTCTTATGGACTAACCGAAAACGAACAAGTATTGCGCGATAACCGCAAGCGTATAAGCGAGATGCAGTCTAGCGTTGATAGTACTCGCGAGAGCGTAGAAGGCTTGCGTACAGTGCTTGAAGGCACTAATTCTCAAATTTCAAAACTTGAAAGCAGAGTGGCGGATCTAGAAATTCGCGCTACCGGCAAAAGCCAAGGCAGCAGCGAGCTAGATCAGATGAAACGAGATATCGCAACTATAAAAGCCCAAATTGCTGAAATTAATAAAAAATTAGGTAGCGGCGGTAGCGTAAAAAAAAACGCTGAATTAGACGCAGGCACTGCTCCGGCTCCCGCTAGCACAAAAACAGAATCCGATTTTAAATCAAAAGATCAGGCTTCGGTGTTGAAAGAGGCCGATGCCTTATATGCTAAAAAAGACTATTCAGGCGCAAAAGAGCGCTACACCTATCTAGTATCCAAAAATTACAAGCCGGCGAAGGCAAACTATATGCTGGGCGAAATTTCATATTTCTCTGGCTCATACGCGGAAGCGATAAACTATTACAAAAAGAGCATCTCGCACAACGAGAGCCAAGACTACACCCCAAAGCTCCTCTATCACACTGCGATCAGCTTCGATAAGATCGGCGATAAAGACAGTGCAAATAAATTCTACAAAGCGCTAAAGGCTTCATACCCGGATTCCAAAGAAGCTAAAGCCGCGCCCACTAGATAACCTAAATTTTAAATACAAACTCAAAATAAAATTCTAAACAGGAGAAAACTATGGCTAACAACCGAGTTATAAAGATGCATTATGAGCTAAAAGACGGCAAAACCGGCGAAATTTTAGAGTCAAATTTAAACTCCGACCCGATCGCCTTTCTTAGCGGCAAAGATCAAATCATCCAAAAGCTGGAAGATGAAATTTTAAATCTACAAGCGGGCGAGAGCAAAACGGTTCGCATAAGCCCGAGCGACGGGGTCGGCGAGTATAAGCAGGACGCCGTGCAGATCCTACCTAAAGAGCAGTTTGCGGGTATCGATCTGACGGTGGGCATGGAGCTTTTCGGTCAGGCGGAGGACGGCGCGACTACCCGCGTGAGCGTCAAAGCTATCGGCGAGCAGGACGTTACTATCGACTTTAACCACCCGTTTGCGGGTAAGGAGCTGGAATTTAATATAAAGATCGTCGAGAACCGCGAAGCGACGGCGGACGAAATTCTTACCGGCCAGCCGGAGGGTGCTCACAGCTGCGGCTGCGGACACGACCATCATCACGAGGGGCACGAGTGCTGCGGCGGACACGGACACGATCACGCAGAGGATCACGAGTGTTGCGGAGGTCATGGGCATGCAGACGGTCATGAATGCTGCGGAGGTCACGATCACGAAAAAGATCACGAGTGCTGCGGCGGGCACCACCACGAGCATTAGGATTTTTTATGAAATTCGCTTTTATCTTCCCCGGACAGGGCAGCCAAAGCGTAGGCATGGGCAGGGGGTTTTACGAAAACTTCGCATCTGCGCGCGCGCTTTTGGATGGGGCTTCAGACTTTACGGGCATCGATTTTAAAAATTTACTGTTTGAACCTAACGACAAGCTCGACGTTTCGGAATTTACGCAGCCTGCGATTGCATTAAATTCCATGATGGCGCTTGCGGCGCTACAAGAAAGGCTGGATCAAGAAAAGCTTAGCATCGCTCCGCAGTTTTTGCTCGGACATTCGCTGGGCGAGTTTAGCGCGCTAAGCGCTGCGGGAGGCATAGAGCCGAAGCAGATGCTAAAGCTCGTAAATATTCGCGGCAGGCTCATGCAGAGCGCCTGCGAGGGCAAAGACGCCGGAATGATGGTGATCTTAGCTCTTGCCGACGAGGCGGTCGAAAAAATTTGCGCGGATGCGATGAGCGCCGGTAAGCAGGTTTGGGCGGCGAATTATAACTGCGACGGACAGATCGTAGTTGCGGGCAAAAAAGATGATCTGGCCGCACTCGAGGGCGAGTTTAAAGCCGCGGGCGCAAAGCGTGCGATGCTACTTAATATGAGCGTCGCAAGCCATTGTCCGATGCTACAAAGCGCCAGCGACGAGCTTTTGGAATTTTTGCGCCCCGCGTTAAAAGAGAGCTTTGCCCCCGTCGTCGCTAATGCCACAGCGCGCGCATACAGGACAAAATCCGAAGCGCTAGAGCTGCTGAAAGCCCAGCTTATCAGCCCCGTGCTTTACAAGCAAAGCATCAAAAATTACGAGGGCGAGGCGGACTGCTTCGTCGAATTCGGCGCGGCGGTTTTAAAAGGGATAAACAAAAAGATCACGCAAAAACCGACCTTCAGCATCACGGATCTTGCGAGCTTAGACGAGTTTGTAAAATTTGCAAAGGAGAATGGATGAAAGTAGCGATCTTAGGCGCCATGCCCGAAGAGATCGAGCCGCTGCTATCTGCGCTGCGCGAAAGGGGCGTAAGCGTGGAGGCCGTGGAGCACGCGAATAATAAATTCTACGCCGCTAAGCTTAACGGCCACGATCTAGTGATCGCGTATTCGAAGATCGGCAAGGTAAATTCCGCCCTGACAGCTACGGTCATGATCGAGAAATTCAGTGCGCGCGCGCTCATTTTTACGGGCGTCGCGGGGGCTTTGAAGCGCGGCATCAAGATCGGCGAAATTTTATACGCCACCTCGCTCGTGCAGCACGATCTTGATATCACGGCGTTCGGACATCCGCACGGATTCGTGCCGGGAAGTAAAATTTCGGTCCAAACCGATGCGAAGCTAAATTCTATCGCGCAAAGCGTCGCCGAGCAGCTAGGTATCACGCTAAAATCGGGCGTCATCGCTAGCGGCGATCAGTTCGTAAGCGGTGAAGAGCGTAAGAGCTGGATCGAGCGGACGTTTGATGCGAGCGCGGTCGAGATGGAGGGGGCGAGCGTGGCGCAGGTGTGCGACGCGCTGGGCGTGCCGTTTTGTATACTGCGCGCGATAAGCGACGAGGCGGGACACAAAGCCGAGTTCGATTTTGACGAGTTTATGGTAAAAAGCGCGCAAACGAGCGCAAATTTCGTCCTAAAAATGATCGAAAGGTTATGATAAACCTCTCCAAAAATTTGCTTCGCAAGGTCGGACAAACCAACGCCAAATACAAGATGTTTGAGCGCGGCGATAAAATTTTACTGGCTCTTAGCGGCGGCAAGGACAGCATGAGCTTGGCGCACGTGCTGAAGCACTTCCAAAGCGTAAGCCCGCTAGATTGGGAGTTTCGAGCCGTTACCGTCACCTACGGCATCGGCGAGGACCTGCGCGAGATAAGCTCGCATTTTAAAGAGCACGAGATCCCCTACGAGATAATCGATACTAAAATTTTTGAATTAGGCAAGGAAAAGATCCGCGCAAACACCACGTTTTGCAGCTTTTGCTCGCGTATGAGGCGCGGCTACATCTACTCCTACGCGCTTGAGCACGGCTTTAATAAGGTCGCCATCGCCCACCACCTCGACGACGCCGCGGAGAGCTTTTTTATGAATTTCACCTTCAACGGCGCGCTGCGCACCCTCGCTCCGCGCTATGTCGCCGAAAATGGGCTTGTGATCATCCGCCCGTTCATTCTCACACGCGAGCGCCAAATCGCAGCCTGCGCCAGAGATAACGAGCTTCCGATCATGCGCGAGGAGGAGGTCTGCCCCGCGAGGCAATACGGCGGCAAGGAACCCACCGCGCGCGCCGCTACGAAGGAGCTTTTGGCGCAGTACGAAAAGACCCATCCGAGGTTTTTTATCAGCCTGCAAGCCGCCTTTGCCAACATCCACGAAGATACTTTTTTCGAGCCTAAATTTTAAAATTTTAAGCGGTTTGTACACCTTCGCTCAAGCGAATTCAAAGTGCGCAGTTCTTGCGATAACATGAATTTCGTACGCCTAGTTCGATTTTTTGGCTTGAATAAGCCTGATACACGCAGAGCGGTTGTCCTCCCCTGTGCTCGAACGGGTCGCGAGCCGCAGCGCGAGCGGTTGGCTTACTGCGTTTAAGTTACGGTGTGAGCGATTGTGTTCCTGTAATCTAGGTTGTGCACGAGTCACGGTGAATAGCTATCTCCCCTGCGTCTAAAAAGCCGTGCGCGCGAGTAGTTGCTCCCTCTGCGCCCGAGAAGCTACGAGATATAGTAGGTTGTGCATTGCTGTATCTGTTTTTACAAAACAGCCGCGGCTGTTTTCGGCGCCGCCCTCTCGTCTTGCTCAAAAGCCGCCCGTACTAAGCGGAGCCTTACGGGCAAGCGTTAAGGGGCTTGCAAAGTTTGCGCGAAAGATAGTTGTAGAAATTCCATCTCAAAAAATGTTTTAGAAATTTAATCCTACAAAATTTTAAAATTTTATCGGAGGCTTCCTTTCGGGCTGCGGGTGCGGACTTGATCGTCGCGCGCCGTAAATTTAAACCGCTCGCCCGCTCTGCAAAAGATAGTTTTAGAAATTTATTCCGGAAAATGTTTCTAAAATTTTACTTCACGAAATTTTAAAATTTTAACGAAGCCGAATTCAAAATCCAGGCGGAGCTAAATTTTAAAATTTCAAAGCAACCGAATTTTAAAATTTAGTAAAGCCGAATTCTGAAATTTTATCGTAGCCGAATTTCCGTTCTCATTCCATAAACGTTACCTTTTGAAATTTCGCCGCTCGCGAGGACATAAATTTCACGCCGCTTCAAAGCCGCTCAAAACCTCCGCTGTCGCGCGCGTAGATCAAATTTTAAAATTTCGCGGGCGCTGCATTGCTTCTCAAATTTACACACCGCAAAATTTTAACCGATTTTCGCTCCGAAATTTATGCCGCATTAACCGCCGCGGATATATAATAGCGAATGTCATATTTCACGTAAGGAGTAAGCATGGCTACAATCCAACCAAGCTATAAGCTTTTCATCGACGGCGAGTTCGTTGATGCCGAAGGCAGCGCGAGCCTAGACGTTTTTAATCCCGCTACCGGCGAGAAAATTTCAAAGATCGCAGATGCTAGCAAGGCGGACGTCGATAGAGCGGTCGCCGCGGCCCGCAAGGCGTTTGAGAGCTTCCGCCGCACTAGCGTTTATGAGCGCAGTGCGCTGCTAAACAAGATCGCCGACGTCCTGGAGCAAAACGCCGAGTTCATCGCCACCGTAGAGACTATCGACAACGGCAAGCCGATCCGCGAGACGCGCGCGGTCGACGTAGCGTGGTCGATCGAGCATTTCCGCTATTTTGCGGGCGTGATTTTGGGTGAGGAGGGCAGCGCGAATATGCTAAAAGAGCGCTATCTATCCGTCGTTTTGCGCGAGCCGATCGGCGTAGTAGGACAGATCGTGCCGTGGAATTTCCCGTTTTTGATGGGCGCGTGGAAGCTCGCTCCGTTACTTGCCGCGGGCGATACATGCGTATTTAAGCCAAGCTCCGAGACCAGCCTTAGCATTTTGGAGTTCATCCGCCTAATCGCGCCGCTGCTTCCAAAGGGCGTCATCAACGTCGTAACCGGCAAGGGAAGCAAGGCAGGCGAGTTCGTCCGCACTCACAAAGGGCTAGATAAGCTCGCATTTACAGGCTCTACCGAGGTCGGCAGAGGCATCGCGCTAGCCGCAGCGCAAAAGATCATCCCCGCTACGCTTGAGCTTGGCGGCAAGAGCGCAAACATCATCTTTGACGATTGCGACTTCGATGTTGCGATCGACGGCGTGCAGCTGGGAATTCTTTTCAACCAAGGCCAGGTCTGCTGCGCGGGAAGTAGAATTTTTGTGCAAGAGGGCATCTACGATAAATTCGTACCGGCGCTCGTGGAGAAATTTAAGCGCATCAAGGTGGGCGATCCGCTCGATCCGAACACCCAGATGGGATGCCAGATCAACAAAAAGCAAGCCGATAAAATTTTAGAGTACGTAAAAATCGGCGTAGAGGAGGGCGCTAAGATCGCCGTGGGCGGCAAGCGACATAGCGCGGGAGAGGCTTTCGTCGAGCCTACGCTACTCGTGGACGTGCGCAACGACATGCGCGTGGCGCAAGAGGAGATCTTCGGTCCTGTGGGCGTCGTGATTAAATTTAAAGATCAAGACGAGCTCGTCCGCATGGCGAACGACAGCCTCTATGGACTAGGCGGCGCCGTATTTACGCGCGATATCGCAAAGGCGCTCACGGTCGCACGTCTGCTTGAGACGGGTCGCGTATGGGTCAATACCTACAACCAGATCCACGCCGGCGCGCCGTTTGGCGGCTATAAAGAATCGGGCATCGGTCGCGAAACGCACAAGATGATCCTGGATCACTATACCCAGACCAAAAACATCTACATCGACACGATCTCTAAACCGAGCGGTTTTTACGAGCAGTAAGGCTTAGCGCGGTATCTCGGGCTACGTTTCGGGCGGTTTGCGCCGCCCGAAATTTTATTCTGTTTGACTCGATTGAGTATTTAGTTTTAAGACTGCTTCGGTTTAGATAAAATCCCTGTATTCAATATTTTTATCACTCATTAAAATTTTTAATTTTTCAAAATCTTCTTTTGTTATATAATCCATCGGTATAACTATCGAGCAAATATTTAGTACCAAATTTTTAAAGCTAAATTTGAGTTTAATAAAGAATTTATTGTGCCCTAAAAAATATGTAAATATCCAAAAATACTTGATTTGATCAAACGGAATATCTCTTTCCCAGAAAAAATATCTCACGACTATGCGATCATCGTAGCACGCAATAAATTTAAAGCAATTCGGGATAATCTCTGCGTAAAAAAGCCCGATTAGCATCACCCAGCCTACGATAGGCGCATAAGGCTTGTCAAGCATTATAAAAACAATGGCGAGATAAAATTGCAAAATTTTAACTACCGCATAAAAAGGCCCGTAAAAACGCCTCGCCCTTTTTACGATTAGCAGCGGCTCATCCGGTTTGGTATCGTTCATTTTATCTCCTTGCTTGAATGTCACATTACGGCTCTAAATTTAGCGCTAAATTCTATCTTTGCTACGCTTACGCAGCGTTTAAATTTAATATCGTTGCGGCTACGCTAAATTTTAAAATTTCAAACTTGCCGTTTAAAGAGCCGTCATCTGCGGGAGTGAGCGTAGGTGGGCGCATGCAAGAAATAGCCTCGGGCGCTGTTTTATCGCAGGTCTCCGTTCACATCAAGTCGTACCAAACCACGTCCAAGCCTCAAACTCATGCGATTTCTAATTTCGCTATCGAGCCGCACCGAACCGCACCCAAACTCGCGCGGCTTACGAATGTCGTTCGGTTGTCGCTCAGTAAAATTTTAAAATTTCATCTAGGCTAGCTCGCCGCTCTGCGCAGGCGCAAGCTCCGCCGCGGAATTTAAACTTTGTTTTGCTATAATCGGACTAAAATTTCGGAGGCCATCTATGAAAATTTTACCTTACGTCGCGCTCGGCTTGTTTCTCGTCGCCTGCACGCAGGTCCCGCCGCCCGCCGAAAACGCCCATGCCGCAAACGGCGCCCCCATTGGAAACGTCGAAAATTCTACCGGTACAGGCAATGCCGTCAAAAATTCCGCCCCGTCCGAGATTTCCGCGCCAAAAAACACAGCCTCCGCGAATGCTACTGCTAAAAATTCCACCGCGTCTTCCATACGCGAAATTTGGAAATTGCTAGAAAATGCCGATCGAGCACTGCTTGCCAAAGATATCTCTCACGCCGAAGAGCTCGCCGCACGGGCGCAGGAGCTTAGCGAACTAAAGCGCATCGAAGTAGGGCGGATTTTTAGCAGATTTGTTCGTGCGCGCATCGCTCTGCAGCGCGGCGATACTGACGCCGCGATCTCGCTAGCGACGGACGCAAACTCCATGCGAAACGGGGTAGCGGAGATATATGCCGATGCCGTAAATTACGAGAGCGCTTATACATTCGGGCGCATCTACGAGGCTCGCGGCGATCGCAAGGGCGCTGTGCGCGAATATCAGCAGGCGCTGTTTATTTGGACTATGTTTTTACAGAGCGATCCCGTGCGTGCGGAGGAGATTTTCGCCCGACTGCAAACGCTTGTGCCTGATCCCTACGAGGCCGAAGGCAGAGCTAGCGGCGCGTGCGAGTATCTGCGTGCTAAGGCTAGCTCCGCTTTGAATGAGACGGCGCCCGAGCCCAAGCGTCGCGCACTGCGAGATTTGACCGCATGGGAGGCGCACTGCTTGCATCTGCGCCCGTTTATAGAGGACGGATCGGACGAGCGCGCGCGTAGGGCTTCGCTCGCGCGGGATTACGCGCAGCTGTATGCGGGGCTGGGCGAGTGTGCCGCCGCGCTAGAGCATCTGCTTGCCGCAGCGGAGCTTTCGGATGCGACGGAGCCCGATACGGGCGGGCTTTATCTACAGATCGCGCGACAATTTTTGGCTATTTACAAAGAGGCGGGCGCGAGTAAAATTTCTGCGAGCTATGCGCAGAAAAATCTAGCCGCGGCGCAGGATTACGCGAACAGATCGGTAAAGCTCTACGAGGGCATGCGCGGCACCGCCTACGAGCACTCGGGCTACGACGGACACGAAATTTTAGGCGAGATCGCGATGATACGCGGCGATCCGTCTGCGGCGCTGAGACATTTCGCGGCGATGAGAGACGATGCGGCGGCACTTTTGGCATATCAGCAGCTGCCGGCTTACAAACAGGCTCTGGCCCACGCGCTAGAGCTGCTCGCGCAGTGCTACGATGCGCTAAAAGATCGCAAGAACAAAGCGGCGGTTCTGCGTGAGCTTAGGAAGCTAAAGAAGGGCTAGCGGGTTGCTAGGCGGCGGCGTTTCGCAAAATTTTGCCGATGCGCTGCGATGAAATTCAGCTTGGGGCGTTGCGCGGTTTGAGCGCCTAGGGCGCGGCAGAATTTTATGTCGTTTGAGGGCGGTGCGGGCTTGCGGCGGATTTAGACGGCATGGCGGAGCTCGCGCTTTTAAAGCCCGATTTTGAAAGCAAAATTTATACCCGCGCCGTAGATTTGAAGCGGCATCCGTGCCTGCCGCGGCGATTTATCTTCGCATCGCATCGTCTTTACATCGCGGCCATTAAAAGCCGCAATTTTGCCAACGCATGAAGCTTTGTGGGCGCTTTGAGTGCGCTATGAACGCGGTTCGATGTCGCGTCGCGAGCTAGAAGTTTTTAGGGGTCGTCTATGCGGCGGGTGCCGTTTTATCGCAGACCTCGTCCGTATCAAGTTATACCGAGCCGCGCCAAAGCCTCAAAATCCATGCGATTGCTAATTTTGCTATCGAGCCGCATCAAACCGCAGCCAAACTCACGCGGCGAAAATCTAAATTTACGCTATAATCTTGCAAAGCGGGGCGTAGAGTTTCTGCCGTGCGTGTGCGGCGAAATTTAAGCAAAGACCCGCAAATTCGGGCTTCTTAGCTTTCACGCGGCTGCGGCGTAACGCTAAATTTAACGGAGGGAGCATGGATAAGGAGCGGTATATTTTTGATAAATTTAGATCGAAGCTTAACGGCGATGATTGCGCCGTAATCGGCGAGCGGGCGTATTGTAAGGACCTTTTCGTCGAGGGCGTGCACTTTCGCCGCGGCTGGCTTAGCCTGCGCGAGATCGGCGCAAAGGCGATGCTCGTAAACATCTCGGATATGATCGCGACGAACGCGCGCGCCAAATACGCCCTACTGGGGCTTGCGCTGCCGCGCGAGATCGGCACGCGCGAGATCGACGAGCTGTGCGCGGGCGTGAGCGAGACGGCGCGGGAGTGGGGCATACGGATCATCGGCGGCGACACGATCGGCTCGGATCGCATTGCGCTTAGCGTGAGCCTGATCGGCAAGTGTAAGCGCCCCGTGTTTCGCAGCGGCGCGCGCGCGGGCGATCTCATCGCGCATACGGGTGAGCTAGGCAGCGTCGGGCGCGATCTGGCGGTGCTTTTAAGAGATGAAATTTCGCCCGCTAGCTCGCAGATGCAAAACCGAAACGATAAAATTTCGTTGGTGCAAGGCCCAAGCGATGAGTCGCAGGGTCTGAACGCCGAGGCTTCGGCGACACAAAATCCTGGCAATGAGGTACGAAGCTCGGGCGATAAAATTTTACCTGCGCGCGCTAAACTGCAGAGCCTGGGCGCTGAAACTTCGGCAATGCAAATTTTGGACCTTGAGCCGCAAAGTCTGGACGATAAAATTTTGCCTGCGTACGTCGAGCCGCAGAGCTTGGATGCCGAAAATTCGGTGCAAAATTCCGTGTCACGAAGCGGAGAGGATCACAAGAATTCTACGTCGCAAAGCCTCTCATGCGAAAATTCTACATCGCAAAGCTCTGCAGGCGAAAATCCTGTGCCGGGTAGTGGCTCATATCGCTTGCGCGAGGATCTGCGCGCAAAAATTTCAAAAAATTCGCGCTTCGTTAGGCCCGTTTTGCACGATAAGTTTTTTTACAAGGCGGCGAAGCTCATCAGCGCGGCGATGGATATTAGCGACGGGCTCGCGCAGGACTTGCCCCGCCTACTGGAGGCTAGCGGCGTAGGTGCGCGCTGGATCGCCCGTCCTAGCGAGGCTACGTTACAAAGCGGCGAGGAGTACGAGATTTTGTTCAGCTTCGCGCCGAAGTTTTTGCCTAAAATCTACGCGATTGCCGCTAAAACGGGCGTTTCGATCAATATCATCGCCGAGGTTTGCCCGCGCACGCCGCAAAGTTCGATGGAATTTCGCGGCAGCTCACACCACTTCGCGCCTTGAAATTTTGCCGAGCTCGCTTTAAATTTTAAGGCGAGGGATTTGAATTTTAATCTGAAACGGCACGCAAAGCGAGTAAATTTTACTTAGCAAGTGAGCTACGGCGTGCTTTATACCAAAGAATTCACGGTTTTTGGCATTTGCCGAATGGGCGAGAGACGGGATGTGGCTAGCGGGCATGAGCCTCAAATAGGTAAATTTCATATCCAAAATGTTCGGCGCCTCAAGCCTTGCGTTTAAATTTAATCTACAACTACAAGCCGAATTTTAATCTGTCCAATTTAAATATCCGCACAGACGGCGTACATCGCGGCTCCGTCGTTTGCCACGGCGTAGAGGCGATCACCGCTAGCGAGCATGATCTGATCCGAGCCGAATTGAAACTTGCCGAATTCCACCTCTTTTAAGATCGAGCCGTCGTCTGCGCTAATCAAAACCGGCTTGCCGCGGCGATCTGCGAGTAAAATTTTATCCTCGCACCACGCGAAACACTCAGTGCCGCCAGTGTCAAGCTTAAAGATCACCTCACCGCTTGCCGCGTCTACGGCGTATAGGTGCCCGCCCTTGCCCGCGGTGCCGAAATACAGCGTCTCGCGACCCCGCCGCTTATCTTGCGTATCAAAATGCGCCGCCGCTGCACCGCGCAGGCAAACAGGCGTATATAGATACGCGCCGAGCTTCAGCCGCCAAAGCGTTTTACCTTTTGCGGCCGCTTTTTTGCAGGGTCGCTTGTCGCCGTTTGAAATTTTATCTTTCGTCTCGCTGGTTTCATCGCGCAGATCGTTTTTGCTCGCTTTGCAAACAGCCGCCGCACCGACATTTTCGGAGGAATTTTTTAAATTCTCGCCCGCCGAGCCGCTAGAATTTAGCGTGCCGCCTAAATCAGCCGCCGCGCCGTTTAAATTTGACCCGCCTTGCGAGGCTCTGCACTCCATCATAAAGGGTGAACTCATCCGCACGCAAAAGCCATCAAATTCGTAGGTTCGCGCATCGTTGTAGATCTGCTTCACGGGCGTTGGGGCGTCGCCAAGCTCACTCATCTCGCCGTCTTGTATTTTGATGAGCTTTGCGGGCGAATCGACGAAGCCCTCGTAATATCTCGTATTTAGCACGAAATGACCGTCCTGCGGGTAACACAGCGCGGAGGCGGCAGAGAAAATTTCGCGCTGTTCGTAGGCGAGCACCGATCTTTTGTGTTCGCTAAAATCGCGCGAAAACGTATCTAGCAGCACGTAGCCGGGCGTTAGCTTTGCGGCGATGTTTTGCTCGCTAGGGGCCGCGAAAGCAAAGTGGACGAAGGCAATCCGCTCGCCCATCTCGTAAATGCCCGTCACGCCGTGTCCGCGAAACTCCACGCCCTGCATCGTAAGAGGATATGATTTTAGCATTTCGGCTCCTTAAAATTTGAAGCGATTATAGCTTAAATTTGGGCGCAAATTTCATGAGTTTCGCGCACGCTAAAATTTTACGGCGCGCGGCATGGAATTTCAAATTTCGCGGAGCCGTAGATTTGAAATTTCGCTCCTTCACGTAGCCTACACGCAAGCTCGCTATCATACCGCTACAAAATTTACAAAGGAGCCGTATGAGGGAGATCGTAAAAAAATTTGTCGCAGGCGACGCGGATATTATATTCGCTAGACTTTCCGTTATCATCGTGCTTGCCGTGATGGGCAACTACAAGTGGTTTGAGTTTGAGGTAGAGGCTTTAAAGCCGCTCTTTTCGCAGACGTGGCTTTCGTTTTTGCCCTCAGCGCTCGGGGACGCCGGCGCGAGCTATTTTTTGGGCGTGGTGGAGACCGTGGGCTATCTCTCGCTCATCGCGGGCTTTTTCAAGCCGAAGGCGGGCGCCGTGGGCGATCTCATCGTGGTCGTCATGGCGCTGAGCACGCTCAGCCTGCTGCCGCAGTTGGGCAAGATCGACGGCTTTATCTTTAAAGACCTTTTCTTGCTAGGCCTTGGCTTGGTGCTGCTAAAATACGACCTGGCGCGCCTTTGCCGCGGAGAAAAAAGCTGCGATTGAGCCGTCAAAACATACTGGCGTCGGTTCCGACGCAACACTAAATGATCGCGCACGGCGAGTTTGAGGCGTTTTGATTTGAAGCCTGCTTTGCCAGCGGGTACGTGCTTGAACTTGCTTGCTCGCATAGCACCCTTTAAAATACGGCCGCGCGCTAAAATTTTATGACGCGCGGTTGGAATTTATCGAGCTGCGGTAATTAAATTTTACTAACGCTCAAACTCAAAATTATAAAATTTAAATCGATCCATCAGATTGTGCCACAAATTGAGTCGCGTTAAATTTGACAGCGAAAGCTTAATCTTAAGCTCAAAG
>CAUSCW010000023.1:0-28974 GCA_963530195.1 uncultured Campylobacter sp. | reverse complement strand
CGGGCGGGTAAAATTTTATATAAATTTAGCCCGCAAGCCTTGAAATTTGAGCAAATTTAAAAATTAGATGCGTGTTTAGAATTTTAATTAGCTCTATCCCAGATCGCTCAAAAGATCCGCCAAGCTCACGCTTGATAGGGATTTTTTAAAATCATTCTGAATGCGAGCAAATCGCGGCGCGAGTACCGCCTCGATCTTGCCGCCCACGGGGCAGGCGCTAGGCGAGCCTTTGTGCAGGCGAAACATCGCGCCCTCCTCGCTCACCGCCTCGTAAATGTCTAAAAGCGTGATGAGCCGCGCATCGCGAGCCAGCGTGATGCCGCCCACGCCCGCGGTCGTGAGCACCAAACCTGCGTTTTTCAGCTGCGAGATCAGCTTGCGTGCGATGGCGGGGTTTATCCCCGAGCTTGCGGCGACGAAATCGCCCGTGACCTTCTCCTCGCGAAAATACGCGACGCAAAGCATGATGTGCACCGCGAGTGAAAATTTGATACCTACTTGCATTTCGCTCCTTGATTTGGATCTGAGTTTTAGAATTTAAGCGAAATTTCCCTTAAACTCGACCGCTAAATTTCAAATCGCGCTAAAATTTAATCCACCAAGCGATTTTCTTAAAATTCTAACCTTAAATTTAATCGTGTCTAAATTTTACTCGCCAAATGATTTCCTAAAATTCGGATATTAAATTTTAATCGTTCCGAAATTTTATCCGCTAGTCGATTTTTTAAAATTTAGATATTAATTTTAATCACGCCTAAATTTCATCTGCGACATAGCAAGCCATGCGTTGCCTATACCGATAGCGCGACTATCCCCGTCTGCCGCCGCTGCCGCTGTCCGTAGTCGCTACTACCATTGCATTATTTTTGCCGACATTGTCGCCGTCGCTGCTACCATTCATTATATTTACAGCAGATCGCTATTGCTGCTTACCGCTACGCCACCATCGCTTATTATCTTTACGGCTGTTATTGCAGTCGCCGCAGCGCCGTTCATTATATTCTTGCTGCCGCCCGCTGTGTTACGGCTGCTACTAATGCCGTCCGCGCCGCTATCGCCGCCGCCGCTATTATTCGAATACAATCGTTACCGATGTTATCGCAAACGCAATCGCAGCCATCATTAGCACCGCGATCGCCGCCGCCGTCACCATTAAATTTTAAATTTTAGCTTGAGTTTGCCCCACTGCTAAATTTTAATTTCAAGCCGTAGCTAGCTCTAAATTTTAATTCAAACATAGGCTCTGTCCTAGCGCTAAATTTTGATTTAAAGCTCTAACTTACCTTTTCGCTAAATTTTAAATTTGCGTTCGAATTTTACCGCGCTAAACGATTTAAAATTTACGCCCGATTTTTGCCGTGCCGCGCAGTTAAAATTTACGCGCGGCAACACCCATTATTCGCCGACCGCCGTAAACGGCTTGCCGATAAATTTTTGCGCCTTGATCTCGTCTATTACGGCGAGCGCGAGGTCTGCGTAGCCGATGTAGCTTTTGCCCTTGCCGTTTAGGATCAGCTCGTCGCCTCCGAGGACGTATGAGCCCGTGCGAGCGGCGTTTGCGTCGTATTCCGCGGCGGGGATCACGTAGGTCCAGATCAAATTTTTGCTCGCTTTTAGCACCTCGTAGCTCGCCGCAGTCGCCTCGGCTACGCCCATATACTCAGCCGGAAAGCTTGGAGTATCCATCAGGCGCGTCTTGTGCGAAGCGTCTGTGTATAACACGCCCGCGCCGCCGATGACGAGTAGTCTCGTCTGCGTGCCGCTTAGCAGCTCCGCGATGTGCTGCGTCATTTTCGCGTGAAGCGGGAAGGTCTGCGGCGTCCATGCAGCGATCGCGCTGATGACGACGTCAAAGCCCGCCAAATCGGCTTTGCTAAGCTCAAAAACGTCCTTGTGCACGAGCTTGATGGCGCCGTTTTTATACTCTTTGTTTCGCGCGAAGCCCGTTACGTCGTAGCCCTGCCTTAGCGCCTCCGCGACTAGCGCGCTACCTGATTTTCCGTTTGCTCCGATGATTGCTACTTTTTTCATTTTCTATCCTTTAAATTTAGAATTTGTTTGCTGACACAGCCGCTTATCGCTGCGGCAGGCCAATTCACTTGCCATCGCGGCTAATGCATTTTCTCATGCGACTGTCTATCGCCATCACAGCCGATGATGCCGCCACGCAGGGCATCGTTTTGCTGCGCTGCGCAGTTCAAAATTTACACCCGCGCTTTGCCACATGCTTGTCTTGCGAAATTTTACAGCCAGCTTGGCTTTACGTCGTCGTTTATCACGCCATCATCCATCGTGTACTGCTCCAGGCTGCCGCGTTTAGTTTGGATACAGATAAACTTCATCCCCTGCGCGCCCGCCTTAAAGCATCTTTTGCCTGCCGGATCGATGCGGACCGCGTCGCCCTCGCCGACCGCCGTCTCCTCGCCGTCGATGAAAAGCGTACCGCCGCCTTTTAGCACCAAATAAAGCTCCTCGTTTTGCTTGTGCGAATGCACGAACGGCACGCTCACGTTTGCAGGAAGCTCGTTGATAGAGAGCTCGCAGCCGCTTAAGCCTAGAGCTTCTTTTAGCTCGACTCTCGGTTCGTTTTTTGTTGAAACGATCTTATAGTTTGACATCTTTGTCTCCTTAGATTTTTTTGTTGTAATGCTATAACTTACAACTGATGAGCGAAGTATAGTAAATTTTTGTTGTAATGTCAATAATTACAGCAAAAATTTTCAAAAAATTTGACGCAAATTTTAAAATCAGCTAAAATCCGCGCGATTTTAATAAAGGAAATTTTATGTAAAATAGCGCATTTAAGGCGTTTGCGACAAGCCTTGACGACGCGCCGAGGCTAGTGGAAGAGTTTAGCAAATTAAAAGACATAGGCAAGCGCGTAAACGTCGAGTTAGAGGGAGATTTGGCTAAAATTTAAGCGCTTTTTTGTGGTATAATGTACCTAAAATTTACCCAAAAACGAGGTCAAAATGCACGAAAATCACGCCCATTGCGCGCATTCGCACACATCAAATAAAACCGTTTTGAGAAATTCCTTCCTTATTATATCCGCTTTTATGCTGGTTGAGGTCGCGGGCGGCTTCGCGACAAACTCGCTCGCCCTACTCTCCGACGCCGGGCACATGCTATCAGACGCTGCGGCGCTCGGGCTTTCGCTGTTTGCGTTTAAATTCGGCGAACGCAAAGGCAACCTGCAAAAGACCTTCGGCTACAGGCGGATCGAAATTATAGCCGCGACGATAAACGCTCTCGCTCTCGTCGCGATCGCCGTTTTTATCGTCATCGAGGCGGCCAGGCGCTTTCAAAACCCGCCCGAAGTAGCCACCGCGGGCATGCTTGTTATCAGTACGCTAGGTCTTGCCATAAACATCGTCGTGGCGCTGTACATGCTGCGCGGCGGCGACGTGAGAGAAAACGTCAATATGCGCGGCGCCTATGCGCACGTACTTGGCGACGCTGCGGGCTCGGTGGGCGCGATCGCGGCGGCTTTGGCGATGATGTGCTTTGGCTGGGGCTGGGCGGACGCGGCAGCTAGCGTGCTCGTGGCCGTACTCATCGTAAAAAGCGGCTGGGGCGTGCTAAAAGACAGCCTAAACATCCTGATGGAGGGCTCGCCAAAGGGCGTGTGCCCGGACGGGCTCGTCGCGCAGATCAGGGGCGTGGACGGCGTGCTTTCGGTGCACGACCTGCACGTCTGGAGTATCACGAGCGGCGCAAACGCGCTCACGGCTCACATCGTAGTTAGCGGCGAGCTAAGCGTGCGCGAGGCGGAGCGGATCTTGCACGAAATATCGCACGAAATGGAGCATCTGGGCATCACGCACACAACGCTACAGCTTGAAAGCAGCGAAAACGAGTGTGGCGGCGAGCTCATCTGCGAAGTAAAATCAAATGGCAGTGACGGGCATTTGGGGCATCATCATTAAAATTTAGATTTAAAATTTGGCTTGAGTTTGAAATTTTAAATTTGCCCGCGCCGCGGAATTTCGGAATTTTAGAATTTTGAGATTTCAAATTTTAAAATTTGCGCTCGTTATGAAATTTTAAATCCCTACGCGTGGTGGAATTTTAAAATTTCGCTCTGCGGACGCCATTTTAAAATCAGGCGGCGCGCGCGTAAAATAGTAGAATTTTACGTAGCGCGTCGCTGTATCATTAAAAACGGCATCTATGCGCGTTTGTAGAATTTTAATTTGACGAGAGCGGCAGGCTAGCAAATGCAGCGAAATTTATCGGACGCACGGAGTGGTTTTAAATTTAGCTAAGCGCTTTCTGTTTTAATAGCACAGAGATGACACAGCGCGCGCTACATTTTTAAATTTAGCCAGCATACCGCGCCGCTAAATTTTAAAATTCCACGCGCGAATTGAGCTGTAAATCGAGCTGCAAATTTAAACTACTCTCAAAATTTGCCTAAATTTCACTCATTATTTTCCTGCCGATTTGAGCCAGCTAAAAGCAAATTTGACGTATAATCTCGCGAAATTTCAGGGAGCCAAGGTGCGCAAAAACATAAAATACCTAATTTACAAGTTCCTTTTAGGCAATGTCTTTTTGGCCATTTTTGTGATTTCATTTTACGTTGTTTCGTGGCATATTGAAAATATTTCAAATATCGATGTTATGAGCCTTTTGAAGGGATATTTTTTATTTCCGGGCGATATTCGTCTGCCTTTTACGACGGCGATTCTTGAGCTATTCGCCTTTTACGTCAGCAGCAGTTTGAGCGATTTCTATGTCAAAGGCATCGATCGCAAACTTAATGTTATATTTTTCATCGCCTTTGCGACGATAGGAATTTTAGCGCTTACCGCCGTTACTTATATCATAGTATTCGGTTTTATGCTATTCGGTCTGGATTTGGATAAAAAATTAGTAGCGATATTATCCGCCGTGATATTATTCATAGGCACCTATTCCACGGCATTTTCATTTCGCAAAAGCGATTATGAGCTCGGCAAATTTTTACAAATCGTTAGTCTAAAAAGGCGCTGGAATGCCAACGAAACACTATCGTCTATTTTATTGCTTATAGGCGTAATAATATGGCTAAACTTTATCGTTTTTGAATCTAAATAAAGCCAAGCGCGCTATCTTTCGATCCCTATAGTCGCAAATTTTAAAATTTTGTTATCTTTTGCTCTACTTTAAAATTTTAAACCAGCCGTAGAATTCGTTCGCTTCTAGGTGCGGATCGCCCGCGCTAGAGATAAAAAGCGGCCGTAGCGCGGCATTTGCTCTAAAATTTCCCGCATCCCTCATCTGCGCGCTGTAAAAAATAAGCGCGTGACTCGCAAACTGCGCAAACTCGTCAAACGAACTCGCCCCCGCCTCTATCATCGTGATTTTCGCGCCCGCAGGCAGCGAGCGCGAGACCTCCACTTTGCGCCCTGCGACGCCGAAAAGCGGAATGCTCGCATCAAAATCCGAAAGTGCGCGGCGCGAGTATATCCAAACGTCTGGCGCGCGTAGCTTTAGATTTTGCGGAGCAACGCGCGCGTCTAGCGTCAACATATCAGCACTGCCCACTAAAGCGATAATTTCATCAGATTTGGCCGCACGCACATCCAGCGTCGGTCTGTCGGCGCGCACGGTCTGCCCGCCCACGCCTACGTAATCGCACACGCCGCGCAGCTCGTGCACGAACGCGCGCTGCTTCTCGCTGCCGATCCGCCCATGCACCGCGCCGTTTAGCGTGGCGTTGATTTTGATGAAGCAAAAGCCGCCCTCGCGCGCCAGATAAAACGGCTCCGTAAGCTCCTCCGCCGCGGCATAGCAAACGTCAAATTTTACCTCTATGCCCCCGCGGCGTAAAATTTCCGCACCGCCCGCAGCCTGCGCATTCGTATCGCGTGCGCCGATTACCACGCGCGATAGCCCGAGCTGTGCCAAAAGCTCGGCGCAAGACGGGGTCTTGCCGCGGTGTGCGCAGGGCTCAAGCGTGACGTAGGCGCAAGCGCCGCGCAAAAGCCCGCCGTGGCGGTCTAAGATAAAATCGTAGATAAAGCTCGGCTGCAAAAGCGCGCTTTTTAGGGCTTCTAGGTTTTGAAATTTAGCGCCGAATTTGCGGGCGTATTCGCTAGCGAAATCCTGCGCGAAATTTGCGTCCAGATCACACAGCGCGGCGAAAACGGCGTTTGCCTCGGCGTGTAAAAAGCCTGCCTTTTTGTGCACGCCTATGCTTAGAACTCTGCCGCTTTTATCCAGCA
Source organism: uncultured Campylobacter sp. (assembly GCA_963530195.1). Taxonomy (GTDB): domain Bacteria; phylum Campylobacterota; class Campylobacteria; order Campylobacterales; family Campylobacteraceae; genus Campylobacter_B. Next base: position 22,762 of record CAUSCW010000023.1, on the reverse strand, counting down.
GCGCGCAGCCCACGGCGGGGTTGGGTAGTGCCAGAGCCTGATAGCGCCACGCAGCCCGCAGCGCCAAATCCATGTAAAATTCGTCGTTCATAAAAGATCCAAAATTTAAATTGTCCCACTCCGCCGCGATTGTTTAGCCAAATTGCGACGAGCGAGCAACCTCGTCTGTTCACAACAGATTGCACCTCAGCGCAAACCGACTAGCTCACCTGCGCTCATCCTTGCTGTACCGGATAGCGCCGGCTCGCACTTAGCCCACTTGCGAGAGCCAAGCTTGCTTTAAACGCTAAATTATCAGAGCTTGCAAGCCGCGCGCCGTATGTGCCCGGGCGAAATTCCGCGCGGAAGCGAAACTGCGAAATCTTACCACAGGTTTTAGAATTTTATCCTAAATCGCAAATTTTGCAGCGTCCGTTTCGCGCGCCAAAATTTTCGCCTATCGTGCAAACGAACGTCTACCAATAGCGCGCATAAACGCGGATTTTGCGAAGTAAAATTCTAATGGAGTGCTAGGGCAAAACCGCAATCGGGCGAGAATATAAAATTTCAAAAGGCGCGGCTTAATTTCAGCTCAAATTCAGGGGGGGGGGTAGAATTACACGAATTTTCTTCAAAGGATTAAAATGTCTGAACAACCGACCGTTCAACCCCAATCAAACGTGCTTGGGATACTCTCCATAGTCTTCGCGATTTTAGGGATCTTTTTCCTAGGGATCGTTTTCGTTCCGCTTGCGTTTTTGTGCGCGATCGCCGCGACCTATCAAGCCGTCAAAAAGCAAGCCTCGCTCGTAATAGCGATATTAGCGTGGATCCTTACGATCGTAGGGCTCATGACGTCGCCTGTACTGCTAGCCACGATCGGCATCTCCGCTTCGTAGCCGCAAACATTCGCGCCGCTTGGCGGAATTTTAATTATCTGATGGACGGCGCGCAAACCTCCGCCCGCAGAGTTTTAAAATATAAATTTATGGGCGGATTTAGCCCCTTGAAATTCTGCGGGCAAAATTTTAAGGCGAAATTTGACACAGGAATTTTGTATCAAAAATTTACTGGCGGAATTTCAACGTGGAATTTTACCGCGCCTAAAAGAGCGCGTAAATTTTAAATTTAGCCGCTTTCGAGCGCGACGTAAAATTCTAAAGCAACGCGCAAGCGTCACGCAAAACTTACCTTTTAACGGTGCGGTGTGAAATTCCAAAACGGCACGCGCGGCATGGGAATCAAAAATTTATGCAGCAGAAATCGCCGCAAAGCTTGCCTTTTAGCGGAGCGATTTTAAATTTCAAAGCACCGCCTAGCGGCATAAAAAAATTACCTTTCATCGGCGTAACATAAAATTTCAAAACAGGCAGGCAGTGCTGGAATCTTAAAATTTTGCGCCGAGCACCGCGAGAGATCAAAAGCGACCGACAGCGGCAAATTTTAAAAAATCCAAAATTTAACATGCTCGCGTGCCCATGCGACGCAACAAGGCGGTGGTGCTGCGGGCACATCCGCGCGAAAGGCTAATATTTATCGAATTTCACTCTGTCCGTAGCGACACATTCGTACCGATGCCGACAATCGCAAACCTAAGTCGCAAAAAGCTTGGCAACGGCGTTTCGCCGCGATGCGCATGCGAACAATTGCAACGCGGAAATGCTTTCGTGCGATACGATCAAGCTCAATGCGAAAGACTTACGCGCGGCATGTGTTTTTGAAAGCCACACCGAATATCGCGCGCTAAATTAAAAAGCGAAGCAAGATACCGCGAGCCGTGCATCGCTTGCAATAGGAGCGATACTTAAAGTACACAAACAAAACAAATCTAAATTAGCCTCGCCGCTTTAGCTTGAAATTTAAGTCTACGCTTCTCAAACACCGCGCACCAAAGCCCTACATACAAAATTTTAAAAATCTCCACCGCTACCACTGCACGTAGGTTCGCGCCTTTTTGATCTCGTCAAGTCGCACGCTTACCTCGCCGCCGTCCGTGCGCAATCTAAGCACGCCGCCTTCGCAGCCGAGCACCTCGCCGCTTAGCTTCTGCCCATCCGTGCAGCTTAGGCGCACCAGCTCGCCCACGGAGTTTGCGAAATGCTGCGGCTTGCTTAGCTTGCGCTCAAGCCCGGGAGAGCCGACCTCCAGCGTCCACTCGCCCTCAAGCGGCGGCTCCACGTCGTAAATCGGCGAAAGCAGCCGCGATAGCCGCTCGCAGTCGTCCAGCCCCACGCCACCCGCTTTCGTGATGCTGATGCGGTAGATCGTTCTGCCGTTTTCGCTCACCGTCTCCACGTCGTAAAGCTGCACGCCGCACTCGCGCGCCAAAGCCTCTAAATCAACCATTTTTACGCAGCTCCTCCTCTATTTTATCAAAAAGATCGTCCATTTTGTTTTGATACTCCAAGCGGTCGTCAAATTTGAAGTGAAACGCGGGGCAGCGGTACCAGCCCTCCGCCTCGGCGCAGAAGTTTTGCAAATATCTCGCCACGCGGCCGAGCTTTTCGAGCACGAATTCCTGCTCGCGCTCGTCGAAGGCATTTTTATCCAGATATACAAACGCGTCGTAGCGCCCGCGCTTGCACTCCACGTCGGTGACGCACAGCCCGCGCAAAAGCTCGTCCTCAAGGCTCGCGAGCGCTTCGGGGATGAGCTGCTTTAGCACGCTTTGCGTGCGAAGTCTTCTGAGTTCGGTCGGATTCATCTTTACCTCGCTATCTTAAATCGCCGCAGATTGCGCGGCGACGGAATTTTATTTTACGTCTTGCGATGACGGAATTTTATTGCTTTGTCACAGCGGAGCGTCCGTCTTATGGCGATGCGGAATTCTATTTCGCTTCGGCGCGGCGAAATATCTGTCCTGCGGCGACGCGGCCTGTTTAAATTTGACGCGGCTTGCAGCATGCCGGAGCATCCATTTAAATTCTGAGCGGTTTGCTGCGCGCAGGTATTGCGAGCGGCACCGCGCTTTTTAGAATTTCGCTTTTAAATTTTAAAAAGCGAGCTCGGCTTTAAAAATTTTGCTTTTAAATTTTAACCCGGTGCTTTGCGCTTAAATTTTAAACGCAGATCGCACGAGAATTTCATGGTTCGCATACAAAAGCTCGTCGCATAATTGCGCCGCTACCGCAGCAATATTTCCGCGCCAAGACGCGGTACTATTATGCGCCGTGCTCTGCTCGCCACGGGCGCTATACCGCTGCCGCGCTGCCCGTCTTGTCGGCGCAATAATACAGCGCGCGGCGGCACCCTCTTCGCGCTACGCTCGCTTACCGCGTCGCTATTTACGATATCCGCTGCCGTCATTTGGCAACGCCGCAATGACACCGCACGCCGTTGCGGCGTCATTTTGTGCCGCCTGCACCGCGCTATTCTCCGCGCTGCTGTTTTTCCCACACTGCGCTGCTTCGAAATTTATCTTAAATTTTAAAAACGCTTCGATACCATGCGAAATCTAAATTTTGCCGCTTTGAAATTTTAACTTTGCGATTAAATTTAAAATTTAAATCGCACGGAAAAACTGCGACCAGCAAACGGCGTAAATTTAAAATTTGATCGCAAAGCCGCGCCGCAAAAAGTCTAAACATTAAAATTTTAAAACTGGCGCTACGCGACAAAGCCTCGCGCAGAAACCGACAAAATTTAAAGCCTTGCTCGCGCCCTCTACCATTAAATTTAAAGGCAAAATTTCACGCCCAAATTCTGCGAGCATAAAATTTCAAAGCGCGATCGAGGCTTAAAATTTAGCCGCAAGCCGTGCGAACGAAGCCAATGCCCACGCGGAATTCCGCGAGCATTAGTCTATCGTAGCCTGCTCCTCTTTTTGCTTGTAGCTTTCGATAAAATCGCCCACGCGCATATCGTCGTAGCCCTCGATGCCTACGCCGCACTCGAAGCCTTTGGCGACTTCCTTGGCGTCGTCTTTGAAGCGCTTGAGCGAGCTGACGTTGCCCTCGAAAATGATGACGCCCTCTCTGATGACGCGGATCTTCGCGCCGCGAGCGATGAGCCCGTCGGTAACCATGCAGCCCGCGATCTGCCCGATCTTAGGCACGTTGATGACCTGGCGGATCTCGGCTTGACCCAAGGCCTCCTCGCTGATGATCGGGCTCATAAGGCCGCTCAAAAGCGCCTTGATATCGTCGATGAGATTGTAGATGACGTTGTAGGTCTTAATCTGCGCGCCGCGCTCCTTGGCAAGCTCTTTGATCTCGCCCGTAGGACGGACGTTGAAGCCCAAGATCACGCAGTTTTCGCTAGCGCTTGCTAAAGCGATGTCGTTTTGCGTGATACCGCCGATGCCGCTGTGGATGATATCGACCTTGACTTCGTCGTTGCGGAGCTTCTCAAGGCTTGCTTTGATAGCTTCCAGTGAGCCCGCAACGTCGGCTTTGACAATCACGGGTAGGCTTTTTAGCGAGCCTTCGGCGATCTTGGCGCTTAGCTCGTCGATGGTAACCTTGGTCGATTTGCTAAGCTCTTTTTGGCGCTGATGCTCGTAAATTTTACTTGCATACTCGCGCGCTTCCTTATCGCTCGAAACGCCGATCAACGTCTCGCCCGCGCCCGGAACCTCGCTAAGACCTATGATGACGCCGCATTCGCCCGGCAAAATTTGCTTTAGCGCCCTGCCCTTATCGTCGCTAAGCGCGCGCACCTTGCCGTATGCGATACCCGCTACGACGGTGTCTCCGACGTGCAGAGTGCCGTTTTGCACGATGACGGTAGCAACCGCGCCGCGCCCCTTTTGAAGGGAGCTTTCGATGATGGTTGCCTTAGCTTGCTTGCTAGGATCGGCTTTGAGCTCCAAAAGATCAGCTTGCAAAAGCACGATCTCTAATAAATTTTCAATTCCCTCGCCCGTTTTTGCGGAGATCGGCACGAACTCGTAGCTGCCGCCCCACTCGGTAGGCATGATGTCAAGCTCTGCAAGCCCGGTTTTTACGAGATCTGGATTGGCATTAGGCTTGTCCATCTTATTTATCGCGATGATGATCGGAACATTTGCGGCCTTGGCATGCGCTATAGCCTCCTTAGTCTGAGGCTTGACGCCGTCGTCTGCCGCCACTACGATGATTACGATATCGGTAACCTCGGCTCCGCGCGCTCTCATCGAAGTAAAGGCCTCGTGGCCCGGAGTGTCTATGAAGGTGATCTTCCTGCCGTTTTTCTCGACCATATACGCGCCTACGTGCTGCGTGATGCCGCCCGCTTCGCCGCTTGCGACGCGAGAGTTTCGGATGTAATCAAGCAGGCTCGTTTTGCCGTGATCGACGTGTCCCATAATGGTGATGACGGGCGCTCTAGCGATTAAATTTTCTTCGCCTTCGCTGTCCTCGTAGGCCTTGATGTAATCAAACTCCTGCGCCTCATCGATGATGTTTACCTCAATGCCAAATTCGCTTGCTAAAATTTCTATCGCATCCTCGTCTAAAAAGTCGTTTTTCGTCGTCATCATTCCAAGCGCAAATAGCTTGCTAATGATCTCGCTAGGCTGCTTTTTGATCTTATCGGCGAACTCATAGACGCGGATCTCTTTTGGGATATTTACCGAGCTTACGATTTCGCTACCCTGCTCGCGAGGAGCTTTTTTATGCTTTTTGCGACCGCCGCGACTTATGCCACCTTCGCTGCTAAAAATTTGATTCTGCGAGGCGCGATAAATATTGGGTTGGTTTTTACTTTTGGTGCGGTTTTCGGTTTGGATCGGTTTGACGGTGAAATCGGGCATTACCACGACGTCTTCGTCCTCGATTACGATATCCGCCATCTCGTGATCAGGAATGATGTCGATTTTAAGGGCGTCCTCTTTTTTAGCCGCGGGAGCTTTTTTCTTTTCGATCTTTTTCTTTTTCAAATTTAGTTCGGCATTTGAAAAGATCGCCTCTAGGCTCGCACTTATCTTTTCGCGCCTAGGTTCAGCTCTATCTTGTGCCGCCGGGGCTTGAACTTCCTTTTTCTTTTTGACGATGACTAAGCCGCGACGCTTTTGCAAGCTCTCGCTAGCGATGCTATCGCCGCTATTTATCTGCACCGGCGCAGGCTTTGAAGCGGTGTTTTGCTTCTCCTCTTTCTCCTGCGCGGCGGAGGAAATTTCTTCTTTTTGATTTTGAGATTTTTCGGTTTTTACCTCGGGCTCTTGCGTACGCGCTTTTTCGTCGCTAGGCTCTTTGGCGCTATGCGCGGACTCTTTGGATCCGGAAGCTTTTAAGCTTTCCGTCTTTTTAGGGCTCTCTTTTTTAGCGGTTTTTTTAGTTTCGCTCTGTTTTTTAGCGGGTCTATTCTCATCTTCTTGCACTTTTTCGGAGCTTTTCTTTGCGGGCTTTGACTTTTTTCCCGGCAAAATTCCCGTCTGAATATAATCATAAATAGCGGCAGCTTCCTCTTCGCTTACTTTATTCGACGCGGTTTTTACCCTCTTAAAGCCCATCTCCTGCGCTTTTTCGATTATCTCTTTGCTTGCGTATCCAAGCTCGTCCGCGATATCTTTAATCAGAACACCCATTTAAAACCCTCTCCTTGATATGTCCCAAATCTGCGCTAGACGCAAATTTAGATAGATATTTTGAAATTTTCTCTTTTTGATTTATGCAACCGTCGCAAATATAAAATTGTCTGTTTGAGCTTATATTTTTAAAATTTTGCAAAAAGGCGTGGAGTTCGCGCTTGGCGAAGCGCCCCTTGCAAATAACGCACATCCTAATCGGTTCGCTCATGCGATTATATCTTTATTTTTCTTAGTCAATATTAAAGCCGCCGTTGTCGATCTCTAAAATTTCGACGCGGAAGTTTTTAAAATTTTCGCTAAGGCAGGCTTTAAGCTTTGCGGCGTCGGATCTATAGGCTAAATTTAAAAAGCTTGAGCCGCTTCCCGAGAGCGAGCTCATAAGCGCGCCGTTATCATAGGCGATCTCGCGCACCTTAAAAAGCTGCGGAAGCACGCCCATGCGCATCTGCTCGTGCATCTTGTCGATACAGGCGTAGCGCAAGCTGTCGTAATCGCGCCGCATAAAGCAAGCGGTCAGAAACGCCGCGTGCGAGAGGTTGCTAACGCAATCTTTGATCGAAAAGCTCTTAGGCAGCTTGCCGCGCGATTCGTTCGTAGGCATCGGCGTATCGGGGATGACGACGACCGCTTGCAGATCTTGCGAAATTTCGCATTTTTGCGTGCGAACCGTCTTGCCGTCCACGACGCTGCTAACAAAGCCGCCGAGCGTCGCGGGTGCGATATTATCTGGGTGGTTTTCATATTCCAGCGCCGTGTTTAAAATTTTAGCGCGATCGATCTCAAAACCGTAAATTTTATAAGCGCTTGCGATGGCGCCTACGATCACGGCCGAGCTGCTGCCCAGCCCGCGCGAAAACGGGATGTTATTGTGAAAAGCAAATTTAAAATTTAACTCTTGTCCGCCGCCTAGTTTTCTGTAAATTTCATTGAAAATGTTCAAAAAAGCGTTGCCCTTTTTTAACCACGCTCTGTCGCTGCCCTCGCCGCTAAGCGATACGCAAAAAAACTTCTGCTCGGTAATCTCTACTTCGTTAAATAGCCCTAGGCTAAGGCCGAGCGCGTCGAAACCGGGGCCTAAATTTGCGCTCGTCGCAGGAATTCTTATAATCAAGCTCTCTCCTAAACCGCTTCTATGATGTAATTTGGAAGTATATCATCGCTTTTATTTAAAACCGATAAATCCTGCGGCAAAGATAGTGCGGTGGGGGCGCATTTTTTCATCCTGATTTCGCCGCACTCATAAACGTAGCTGAAATTTTTATTCGCTCTGATCGGTCCGAAGCCGCTTAGCTCAAAGCCGCTGATCGCGTACAACGGCACATCAAGAGCGATGCTAAGCGTGCGCAATATCAGGTAGCTTACCTTCATGCCCATGAAGCTGCCGGGAGTATTTGCGTAGATGAGCTCTTTGATTTTATAAGTTTTTAGAATTTCGCTAAATTTAGCGACCAGAAATTTATCGGCTTTTTCGCCTTCAGCGCTTGCAAATTCCGCTATCTTAGCGCCGTTTTCGTACACACCGAGCAGGCACGGAGCGCTAAGGGCGGCAATTATAATTTCAACCTCTTTGATTTTGCAGCCTTAAGCAAAGACTTTTTGATATTCGCGCACAACCTCGGCGGTAAGATCTACTAGCTCGAAATTTTTCGCGTCGGCAAGGACTGCTAAAGTGAGTTTATGATTTAAATCGTGGCTTCCCGCAAACGCCGTATAATCGCCCAAAATCGGAGCACCTACGAGCGCAAGATCGCCGATCGCATCTAAAATTTTATGGCGGACGAACTCGTTTTCAAAACGCAAACCCTCGGGGTTTAAAATTTTATTCTCATCGATTACGACGGCGTTTTCTAAACTACCGCCTAGAGCCAGCCCCATGGAGCGTAGCGCCTGTACGTCTTTCAAAAACCCAAAAGTTCTGGCGCGCGAAATTTCTTTAAGATAGGCTTTTTTGCTAAATTCAAAAACATAGTGCTGAGTGCCGATGAGCGGATGGCTAAATTTAATTGTATAATCAAATTTCGGACTCTTGCTAGGACTTAGTCGTACGAGCTTATCTCCCTCGCGAATCTCCACGGCACGCTTGATGATGAGAGCTTTTTTATTAGCGTCAAGCTCTCTTACTCCCGCCTCATCCAAAAGCATACAAAAGCTCGCCGAACTTCCGTCCATCACAGGAATTTCATTAGCATCGACGATAATACGGATATTATCGATACCATAGGCATTAATGGCGCTCATTAGATGCTCTATTGTTGATATATAGCCCTTCTCATTTCCTACGACGGTCGCCATCTGCGTATTTATGACGTTTTTCGGCTCGGCTTTAAAACTAATGCCAAGATCACTTCTATAAAATACGATTCCACTGCCCGCCTCTAAAGGCTCTAACGTAAGTCTGATAGGCTCACCTTTGTGCAGCCCGATGCCGACGTTATGGACTTTCTTAGCTATCGTTGTCTGTCTCATTTCTATCCTCGTTTTCATTAACCCGCGCATTATAGCGAAAATTTTAAAATTTACTTACCTTTTTCTATTACTTTTTTGGACGATTCTAAGACATCGGTAATGTTATCTTTCATCCACTTAGGATCCATCCACTCCTCGGGTCTTACGTCCACGCCCTGAACTACGATGCCAAAATGCAGATGATCTCCGAAAGCAAAGCCGCTTGAGCCCGTCTGTGCTAGAATATCGCCCGGCTTTACATCGCTGCCCACACTTAACTGCGTCGCCGAGCAATGTCCGTATATGCCGTATAATCCGAAGCCGTAGTAAATTCCTAAATTTAATCCGAAAATTCCGTTTTCCTGCGCGAAAACCACTTTGCCGTAGTTACTCTCTTTGATATCGGCGTTTGCGACGCTTGCTAGATCGAGCCCCATATGCCATGACTCGCTTACTTGTTCGTCGTTCATAAAAAATATCCGATGATCGGCAAAGCTTGCTACCGCTGCGCCTTTAGCAAGCGGATAAAAAGGCTTTAGCTCAAATCCATTTATTTTATCCTCGTGCACCGCGCTAGTAGCAGCGTGCAGATCATCTCCGTTTTTCTTACGCAGAGTTTCGTTTACAAATTTAAATTTTTCCAAATCGCTCATAGAGTTAAAATTCTGCGCGTATTGGCTAGCCAGATCACTTACTTTGCCGTTAATAAAACCCGGATTTAGCTTGATAGTAGAGACCTTATATTTTTTGTCTTGATAAAAATATTTGATCTGCGAAATGCTTTCGTTGCCTGCACGATCGGTTGCGGCCGCTTCTGCGCGAAATTCCTCTAAATTTGCAGGCCACGCTACGAGAGACGCATAATAGCCCTCTTTTACAAAAGGAATCGCTTTAAAAATTTTGCCATAGTTGGTTTTGACATAGACTTCGTTTAGGCGCTCGTCTTTTGCCGAAAATACAACTACAGCGCTACCGCCTTTGGTGATTTTATAGGATTGATTGATGATATTTATGAGGGGCTTTTTGTCGTCTATTATTATATTTGCCGTTTTTACGCTCTTATTTCCTTGCGCAAAATTCCACGAGCTAATATCGCTCGCAAAAACCTCGAGCTTGTAGTTTTTATCTTTATTAAGCATCAAATTTTTAGGAAATTGCACGGCAAGCTCTAGTGTCGTTTGCGGAACGTTCAGCTCCTCATTTAGTAGCGGTATCGTGCTGGCTCCGTCGTTTAAGTTTACGCGGACAAGCTTAATGCCGGTATCGTCTGAAATTTTAATCTTTAAAGGCAAGGTTAAATTCCAATAAATTTCATTTTCCAGCGCAATTTGCGGAGGATTTTTTTCAAATTTAGGCGAGGTAAAAATTCTAAAAATTCCATAAACCAAAGCGCATATTATAATAAGAAATATTAAAATTTTAAGCTTCGTTCCATTGCCATTTCTACGCATAAAAGAGCCTTTGATATGATTTTAGAGCGCGATTTTACAAGCTTAACTTAAATTATCGGTAAAGCGAGGCAAAATTTAACGCAAATGTTTAGCGATTTACGAGACGAATTTCAGATTTTAAATTCTAGCGATTTTAGAATCTCAAAATTTATGAGCTTTAAAATTCAGTGGCGCGCTAAATCCTATGCAGTGAAATTCCACGCGCGACAAAGCGGCGTTTATCGTCTATATCGTAATCTTTAAAATTTCAATATTAGAATTTCTTTAAATTGTGCTAATGGCTTGTATTGATTTTTTAGAACTCTTGTGCTTAAAATTTTGCCATACGAATGAAATTTTAAACTATCTTGATAACTAAAATTCTAAAAAATTCAAAGTAAGCTACGCGTTTAAATTTCATCCTAAGCCAGGCGAAATTCCAATTAAAATTTAGCTCAACCCGCCTACAATAATTCGGCTGCAAATTAGCGCGACAAGAAAAGTCAAAATTGCAGCGTTACTAAATTTTAAGGCGTGCGGTAGAAAATTCTACGCACGCCACAGCGTTCGCAAGTCGCCGCGTTTAATTAAATCTAGCGCCGATGCTAAATTCGAAGCTATTTGTGTCGTCGTGCGGTTTTTTATTAAGCGGCTTGACGAAGTATAACTGCAAAGGCCCCATCGGCGTCATCCACTCGATACCAGCACCCGTGCTGTAGCGCTCCTCTTCATTCCAGTCATGATCGCCGATCATTCCGTAGTCAAAAAACGTTACAAAGCGCATTTTAAGCCTATCGACCACCGGAAAGCTTAGCTCAAAGGAGTTATTGAAGCTCTGCATGCCGCCTGTTTCGATATAGCGGCAATTATTTGCATTTAAGCAAATCTCTTTTTTCGGGATACTGCGACCTTCGTAGCCTCTAATGCTTTTCATTCCGCCTAGGAATAGCTTTTCGTTGATCGGGATCTTTTTATTACCTTCCCACATATAGCCCGTTGCAGCTTTGTATCTAAAGATAATGTCGTGATCGATATAATCTCGCAAGCCAAAGTAGTAGTTAAATGATCCTCGCGCCTTGGTGTAGTCCATATCGCCGCCAAGACCCGCGTATTCTAAGCTGGCACTTGCGATCATACCGCTTCTTGGTAAGTAATAATCATCTGTGCTATTATATGTAATAGACGGGATAATCGAGCTTTTTAAATTCTTGCCATCTAGATAGCCCGCTTTGGCGTAATATTCGTTTAAGCCCTTAATCTCGCTTTTTTCGAGATAATACGTAAGGCTTACATCGGTATTACGCCCGATCTTGCGACCGCCCGTGATTGAAAATCCGTAAGATTTCTCATCGTAGTCGTCCCAGTCGTAATCGTTGGCAAAGATCGATCCGCCCAAGCTATACTCAGAATCAAATACTCTAGGATTGGTTAAGCTCAAGCGTCCGCTTAACTGATCGTCGCTTTTTTCGACCGAGAATGCGCCGTGAAGACCGGTGCCGAATACGTTACGATCACTGATACCGCCGCTAAGTAAAATTCCATCCTCGCTGCCATATCCGATACCACCCGTGATAGAGCCCGTAGGAGCTTCTTTAACTGCGACTTCAAGATCGATCTGATCGTTAGAAACGCGGTTTTCTTTAATCTCCACCTCATCGAAATATCCCGTGCGTTTTAAAGAATTTAACGAATCGTTGTAGTCGGTTTTGCTATATAAATTTCCCTCAGTCAGATACATCTCGCGGCGGATAACCTTATCCTCGGTCTTATCGTTACCTGAGATTGTTACGTTTCTAATATAGACTTTATCCTCCGGGATGACTTGATACGTGATAGCGACTGTGCGAGCTTCTTTGTCCTGCTTAGTCTTAGGCACGATGCGCACATAGGCGTATCCCTGATCCGCGACTAAAGTCTCTAGCGTATTCATATCGCGGCGCAAACGCTCGGAATTCATTGTATCGCCCTTTTGAAGCTTAAAATCGTCCAAAACCTTTTCTTTATCAAGCTTGATTATATCTGCAGGATACTCGATATCTACGGAGCTTACGGTGTATTGCTCGCCCTCGCTGATATAGTAGGTAAGATCGGCAGTGTAATTATCCATATCGGCATTAAGTAGCGGCGCCGAAACCTGCGCGTCTAAGTAGCCTTTTTTATAATATTCTTCTTGAATTCTATTTGCGTCGTTAGGAAGCTCGGCGGTTTTTACCTTGCCGTCGTTAAAGCCCCACATCCAGCCCAGCATCTCGCGTTCTTTATTAGCGACGGATGGCTCTATATCGTCATAGTCGAGCTTATCTGCGCCTACTAAATTTACCTTATCTATGATGATATTTTCGCCGCGATTTACCTCGATCGTTAGTAATATGACCGATTTATCGTCGTTTATCGGCTTTGGATAAAATTCCACCACGGTGTCGAAAAAGCCCTTGACTTCGTAGTATTGCTTGATACGGGTCTCTGCTTTTTTAGCAGCCACCTCGTCGTAAACCTGACCCGGACGCAAGCCGATGAGCTCATTTATCTTATCGCGATCATTGGTAACTACGTTTTTGATCTCGACCTTGGCGATGGTCGGTTTTTCGGTTACGTTAATCGTGACCGCGCCGCCTCGTTCGCTGATATAAACGTCGCTGAAATAGCCCTGCTCAAATAGCTTTGAGATCGCAGCATTGGTGTTTTCGCCGTTAAGCTCATCGCCTACCTTAAGACCCGAAATTTGCTGTGCGACCTGTGGAGAAAGATGTCTAAGACCTTCAAATTTAATGGATTTGATCTGTGCGGCGCACGCCACGGAAATCCCGCCTACTAAGAGTAAAAAAACGCTTTTTTTCATAAAATTTTACCTAAAAACGAAAATAATTTGCGTATAATACCACATTAAAATTAAAACTTGCATATATCAAAAAGGAATTTTATGAAGATAGGAATTATCGGCTTGGGTCTCATCGGCGGCTCTCTTGGGCTATGCCTAAAAAGCACCAAAATAATTAGCGCCGTCTATGGCTGCGACATCAACCGCGAAAACGAAAAAGAAGCTCTGAGACTCGGGCTCGTGCATGAAATTTTAAGCCTGGAGCAGATGAAACAAAGCTGTGACGCGATCTTTCTCGCAATCCCCGTGGAGGCAATTATTGAGACGTTGCAAAAACTAAACGACTGCAGAAGTGAAACGACAATCATCGATCTAGGAAGTACGAAATTTAAAATTTTGCAAAACTGCCCGCCGCAGATCAGACGAAGTTTCATCGCAGCTCACCCGATGGCGGGCACTGAAAATTCCGGCCCGCAAGCAGCGTTTAAAGAGCTTTTAAACGGCGCAGTAGTCGTCATCTGCGACGATCACGGCGCGGATGAAGTGCATATCAAACGAGCGGTCGAAATTTTTTCGTTCGCGGGGATGAAGATCGTATTTATGGACGCAAAAAGCCACGATCACCACGTAGCGCTCATCTCGCACCTGCCGCATGCGATCAGCTACTCGCTCGTAAACAGCGTGCTAAAAGAGGAAAATCGCCGCAATATCATAAATCTCGCAGGCGGCAGCTTCTCGGGCATGAGCCGTATCGCCAAAAGCTCGCCGCAGATGTGGGTCGATATTTTTAAGCAAAACCGCACGAACCTGCTGGGCGCGATCGACGCTTTTAAAAACGAGCTGGATCTTTGCGTGGGGATGATTCGTGACGAGCGCTGGGACGAGCTTGAGGCGTGGATGTATGAAGCGCGCAAGCTAAGGGATATTATTTAAAATTTCAGCGCGACCTGACTGCGCGACGGACGCTTTAAGAACGCACCTTTAAATCCTAAAATTTCGCCTTCAAATAGCCTACGCAAATTTAAATTTTAATCCGCGCTATCCCGATACAAACTCAAAAATCTATGCACTCCTGCGTAAAAATTCTCTTTGAGGGAAACTCAAGCGCGCAAAGCCTCGCCTTCTCGCCCCAGTGCTTTTTATAAACACAGCCCAGATCGATATTTGCGCTAAATTCCGTAATGACGGGCTTTTTCACCGGCGTGTGCCCGTAGACATTAAAAATTCCATCATTCGCGCTATCATCTCCGCGCCCGCTTAGCACATGAGCGGCGAAGCTTTTCGCACGCTCTGCATCGTGTCTAATCCCCCACGCGCGACCCACTGCGGAGTGCGATACGACGAGAGCGCGACCGCTTTCATCACACAAATCATACTCCAGGTAAATCGGCAGCCGCGAGACAAACCGCAGATGCTCCTTGCATTGCTTCACGCCTCCGTGACGATAATACGACGCTAGCGTCGCCTCACCGCCGTTATTAAATAGCCAGCTTTCATCCAGGCTAAAAAATGCGTAAAGGTCGTTTGAACTCGTAAATTTGCCCGTCTTTGCGCACCTTAGTGCAGTTTTTGCGTTGCCCACAAAGCGCTTTTCGTGATTGCCCATCACCGCGTCATATCCGCGAGTGCGCACTAGCTCAACCACATCCGAGCTCGCAGGGCCTCGGTCAATCAGATCGCCCACAAAGCAAATTTTGCTATCAAATTTACGCGGCAGCTGCTCTATCAGAGCCAAAAGCGATCTGTAGCAGCCGTGCACGTCGCCGATGATGTAGATATTTTGCATAATTTCTCCTTAAATTTTAACGCCCTCGCCTTTTAACGCGCGGGCTGTGATTGTAAGCGGTAGATAAAAGCTCTGCGCTAAATTTTAAAATTTCGCGCGCTAGGACTTGGACGGATAAACCCGCTTTAAGACCTCGGCTACGACGATCATAAAAAGAACGATAGATATTAATGCGCTAAGCAATGCGGAATAGAAGTCAACAAGGTTTGTATCCGAAATGCAAACAGCCGCAATTATTATCCCTAAATATGGCGATAGTATCCAAATCGCCACGATCGGCAAAAACAGATTGACGAAAAAATTCACAAGCCTATCAAAATCCTTTAGCTTTTTGGCAAGCACCGCGCAAACCCCGCAAAAAGATATCCACAAAAATATGAAATATACGCACTTCTGCTGTAGCCATTCTATGGGATCGTCATCCCAGACGCTAGACGTGTCAAAAATCCGCCATACCACAAAATCGCCCAAGCTCGAAATATTCATCAAGCAAAAACTCATCGAAAATGCGCAGGCTATAATTTTTAAAATAATCATCAAAGCTCCTAAAATTCTAAATTTAGGCGAAAAATTCCTCGATCAGCCGAGTCATTTCGCTCTCGGTGGCGACGTGGTTGATCTGCTCGCGAAAGCTTGCGGCATTTTCGCGCCCCTTGGAGTATTCGTGCAGATGCTTGCGAAATATCGCTACGCCGCGCACGCCATAGTGGCTTAGCATTTGAGCGAAATGATAGAGCACGACTTCCCTTTTTAGCTCGTCACTTGCCTGTTCGCCCGTTTTGATCTCGCGAAAGATCCAGGGTCTGCCGATGACCGCGCGACCGATCATCAGCGCGTCTGCGCCGCTAAGGTCTCGCACTGCAGGCGCATTGGAGGAGTTTATGTCGCCGTTTGCGATCACGGGGATTTGCAGCGCGCGTTTGGCTCTTGCGATCGCGCCGTAATCTACCGCCGCGCTGTATCCGCCCGCTCTAGTGCGACCGTGAATCGCGATAAAATCAGCTCCTGCGCTTTGTACGGCGCGCGCGATATTTTCGATATCCACGGCGCCGAAGCCCAGCCGCACCTTCGCGCTCGTAAATTTTTTATTCGAATACTTTTTGATAGTCTCAACTAGGCGCGATAGGCGGGGTAGATCAAGCAGCAGCGCCGAGCCGGCGCCTTGCTTTACGACTTTAGGGACGGGACAGCCGCAGTTTAGATCGATGCCGTCGATGCCGTCAAATTTATTGATGAGCAGAACCGCCTTTTTTATGATTTCCACATCGCTGCCTGCGATCTGCACGAAAAATGGGGTTTCCGCGGCGTTTTTTTCGAGCATCTTTAGCGTCTTTTCGCCCTCGAAAACAAGGGCGTTTGCGCTTATCATCTCGCTTACGGTAGCGTCGCATCCGAATTTTTTCACTACGCCCCGCAGCGGCGGATCCGAAAAGCCCGCCAAAGGCGCCAAAAATAAAGGGTCCTTTTTAAAAAAATCTTTTGTCATTTTAAATTTCTCATTTTGATTTCGTTTGAATTTAAACCTTTAAATTTAACGCCGTAACGCTTGCAGCGGGTTCTGTCACGAGCTTTAAAATTTTAAATTTCATAGGCTACGTATTCGCATTTAGGCGCGAATTTTATTTTTAAGCTTAGCTAATTTGAGTGGTGGCAAAACGGCAGCAAGGATGATCGCCACCAAATTTTATTTGCACGGCGAATCCAGCAAGCAGCTTGCAAAACGCCGCGCGGATTTTAAAATTTCAGCACTTTATTTGGCTAGCAAGTCTTGCGCTTTACGTTTAAATTTTAAATTTCGTAGCATAAATACAAAACCCGTTTACACGCGCACTACGCAAGCAAATCTTTTAAATTTTACCACTTGCGCGCATTAATTCTTTCGATAAATTCTAAAATTTTAAATTTGCGCGAGTTAGAATTTTACCCGCACTTTAAAATTTATCGCGCAGGCTGTGTTTAATAGACGCAAAGAGCTTAAAGGCAGCCTCTCTTACCCGCATAAAACGAACTCGTAAAATTACCGAGCTAAAATAACAGCGACGCAGGGACGTTTTTACCGTTGTCGCGCAAAAATAGCAGAATTTTAAACTTCTCAAACTCGTCGCCGTCGGCAAGGCTTAGCTGCTCTCTAAACTCGTCGATCATGCCAAGCTCATATAGCGCGTACAGATATGCCTCGGTCGCTTCTTGATTCTCGTTTTTGAGCCGCTCGAAAAAGGCTTTGTATTGCTCTGGAGCGAGATGATTTTTTAGCTTTTTAGCAAAGCCGATAAAATCCTGCTCGCTAAATTTTTCATTATTTACGAGATCGAAAAGCTCCTCACTACTGATCTCAAAGCTTGCGTCATTTACCGCGCGATCCACTAAAATATTTACCTCGGCTATATCTTGAGGAATTTTATAGGCCTTGATCTTATCGTAGCTTCCTTTGGCAAGCGCTACGGCATAGGCTTTTTTAGTGATATTTTCGCTATAAACGCCTTTGGTTTTTAAAATTTCATACGCATACGCAGGCTCAGCGTCGAGGCGATTGAGCTCGTTTTGCAAAAATAGTCCGTTATCTTTAGGGAGTTTATATTTTCGCAGATCCGCCACTTCGCCGTTTTTAACCTTCTCGATAACGCCTATGACCTCTTTTAGATCCTCATTTTTGACATCTATGCCGGTGCTATCGTACCACGGAGATAAAATTTTAGTAAGCTCGCTCGGGTCTTTAAAATACTCGGTTTTGAAGTCTTTATTGGTATCAAGACCCAGCAAAACCTCTTTACTCATCGCATCGTATGCGCTTAGATCCTTTGCGATCGCCCTTTTTGTGCGGTAAAAAGCAAAGCTATGAAAAACGATATGAAAAATCGCCAAAATCATATATAAAATTAACGGCAGTACGATCCACACCGCCACAGGAAGCGTAAGCGTAAAACCGAAAAGCCCCAGTGTATAGCTACTGCTTTGCTGCGTAAAAACTAAAATCGCGACGATTGCGATATAGACGATCGAATATAAAAAGAATTGCTTGGTTTTCATAGCTAACTCCTATTTTGCTTTTCCGCCTGTTCCTTGCACGAAATGCACAATCTCGCCTCCGGATTTACCTTAAGACGCTCTAAACTTATCTGCTCGCCGCAGCTCTCGCAAAGCCCATAAGTGCCGTTTTCGATACGTTTAAGCGCGCTTTCAATCTCTAAAAACGCCTTTTGTTGATTAACATTTAGCGAGTATTCGATGCTTAAATCCGTATTCATGCTCGCTACGTCAAAATCATCCGCAGCTTTATTTTCGCGCAATTCCGAAATTTCATTTACAGAGCTATTAATATTGGCGATGAGTTGCTCTCTTTTTTCTTCTAAAATTTTCTTGTAAAATTTCAACTCGTTTTTCTTCATTACTTCCCTTTATTTGTGATATGGATGGTTTGCGTTAATGCACAGTGCGCGAAAAATTTGCTCAAAGAGCAAAAGTTTAGCGATTTTGTGCGCTAACGTAAGCCTGCTAAGACTGATTATTTTATCGGCTTTTGCCTTAAAATTTTCACTAAGCCCATAAGCGCCGCCGATAAAAAACGATACGGCGCTTTTGTCCTTTAGCATCTCTGCAAATTCCACGCTGTCTAGCTCCTGCCCGCGCTCATCTAGAGCCACGACGTATCCGCTAAGGCGCGGTAGATAAGCTTCATCATACGCCTTAAGCGCTAGCTCAGCAGATGTGCTTTGTGCGCGAGCGATATTAGCGTTAAAAAATATATCATCTCGCACCGCGGCAAATTTAGCCGCCATTTTTTTATAATCGCTTATCGCGCCTGCGAACTCGTCCGCGCCCTTTTGGATGGAATTTACCGTTATCTGCACTACTCTTCGCTTCCCTCTTCGTGCAGCGATTTGTCACTCGTGTCGTCAATCTGCACAGCGTTTTTGCTAAGCACGTTTATCACATCGCTTAGATACTGCCTCATCTCGGCTCTAGGCACGATCGCGTCGATTAGTCCATGCTCGAGCAGAAATTCCGATCTCTGAAAGCCCTCCGGCAGATCCGCGCCGATGGTTTGCTTGATGACGCGCTGCCCGGCAAAGCCAATGAGAGCGCCGGGCTCTGCGATGATGATATCTCCCAGCCATGCAAACGACGCGCTCACGCCGCCCATCGTAGGATCGGTAAGAACGGATATGAAAGGAATTTTATGCTCGGATAAAATTTTAAGCGCGGCAGAGGTTTTGCTCATCTGCATTAGCGAAAAGGTGCTTTCTTGCATCCTAGCACCACCGCTTGCACTTACGATGATTAGCGGCTCGTTTTTATCGAGGCTGCGCTTTACGGCACGCACGATCTTTTCGCCCTCCACGGAGCCCAGGCTTCCGCCCATGAAGTTAAAATCAAACACCACGAGCTGAATTTTTTGGCGACTTATGGCGCCCTCGCCCGCGATCACTGCGCTAAGCCTGCCCGTTTTTTCTTTGCTCTCGGCAATACGCTTTTTATAGGATTTTTTATCGACGAATTTTAGTGGATCAACGGGCTGCAAATTTTGATCGTACTCCACGAAAGAGCCTTCGTCGCAGATCAGATCGATGCGAGCCTGCGCGTCAAAACGAAGGTGATAGTTACACTTGGGGCAAACGCTATGATTTTGCTCGACCTCTTTGCTATACATCAGCGCGCCGCATCCTGGGCACTTGATCCAATGCGTAGGAGCTTCGCTCGGTGCGGGCTGCGTTCTACGTATTTTTGAAAATAGATCTCCAAAATTCATATGATTTCCTTTAAATTCTATGAAATGAAACTTCTGATTATAACCTAAAATTCTTTATTTAAATTTATATTTGAATTTCGCTAAAATAGGAAAATGCAAGGATTTATATTAAAAACGACCAAGGTTAGGGATGAGGACTGCATCGTAGACATACTAAGCGAAAGCGCGCTCGTGCGTGCGTACCGCTTTTACGGCGCGCGCCATTCAAACATCATCCAGGGCTATAAAATCGACTTCGAGCTCTCGCAAAATCAAAATTTCCTGCCGCGCCTTAGCGGCGTGATGCATCTGGGATACGCGTGGCTCGCAAGCCGCGAGAAGCTGCTATTTTGGCAGCAATTTATGCGGCTTTTACACGCGCATCTAAAAGATGCCGAGCATCTAGATAAATTCTATTACGAGCTGCTAAACCGAGCCGCTGTACGCTTTGGCAAACAAAATCCGCGCCGCATAATCGTAGAAAGCTACGCCGAAATTTTAAAATTTGAGGGGCGGTTGCACGACGAGCCGTATTGTTTTTTATGCGATGAGGAAATTTTAGAAAATATCGCGCTATGCCGCGGCTTTTTGCCCGCGCACGAGCATTGTGCGCAAAGAGCGGGCTTTGCGCAGGATGAAATTTTAGAATTTTTACAAAGCAAAAAGACACTAAATTTAAACGACGAAACGGTAGAGAGGCTCTACGACATAACGCTTGAGGGGCTTTGATCTGTAGCGCGTTTGATGAAGACGTGAAATTTCAAAGCTTGGGCGCTAAATTTAAAATTTCGTAGAATTTCAAAATTTCATGAACAGGCGGTTTTGTACTTTATCTGCCTTTTCTCACGCAAAGCCAAACAATCGCATTGCGCGGGGTTTGCATTAAATTTTAACTGGACTAGCTAAAAAGCTTTTTCATCGCCTTAAAAAACATTGCGGTGAGCGGATTTGATTTGCCTGAGACCTTTGCGATCCAGCTCTCGTAGGTCTCGCCTTTACTTTTTAGAAAATCCACGAGCGCCTTTTGGCTAGCCTGCATACCGCCGTTTCTTTCAGCATCCAGTAGCGCCCTATAAATAGGCTCTATAGTTTCGATCGCAGATCTTGGCGGAGCCTTGCGAAATGCCGTGTATTCGGTGATCTGCCCTGTTACAGGGTCTTTTTTAGAAGTAAATTCCGTAATGACCCAATAAAAGCGCCCGTCTTTGGCTAAATTTTTTACCACAGCGGTAAAGTCGCGCCCTTGCTGTATCGTATCCCACATAAGCTTAAACGCTATTCGCGGCATATCCGGATGTCGGATGATGTTATGCGGCTGCCCCAAGAGCTCAAGCTCACTATAGCCACAAATCATACAAAAATACGGATTTGCAAACGTGATAATGCCCTTCGGATCGGTTTTGGAAACGATATAGCGCTTCTCATCGAGTTTGATTTCCTGATTAATCGGAGTCGGTCTTTGCATTTTTAATCCTTTGCTTAAAAATTTATTGCAGAGTATATAAAATTTTTCTTTTCAGAAATATTAAATTTTCGTTAAATTTTTATAAATGTTAAATCTTTAAGTGAATTTTTAAAATTTAATGTATAATCTCAAATCAAAATTTCAAAAGGCAGCGCGTTGAAAAATCCCTTCCTATCGCTTAAATACTCAAATTTTAGAATTTATTGGATCGGGATGAACCTCTCGCTGATCGGTTCTTGGATGCAAAGCGTCGCGCTACCGTGGCTAGTGCTAAGCATAACCGCAGACGCTTTTAAGGTCAGCCTCGTAGCTGCGGCGAGGTTCTTGCCCGCGCTACTTTTCACGCCGTTTTCCGGTGTACTGCTCGATAAGTTTAATCGCAAAAAGATCCTTTTGCTCGCTCAAATAGGCATGGCGGTGACCGCCTCAATTTTCGCAGTTATGAGCTTTTGCGAGCTATATTCTTTCGGCAAAATTTTATTTTGCGCTTTTGCAAGCGGCATCTTTACCAGCATGGACGCCCCGAGCCGTCAGTCGATGGTAAAAGACCTCATCGACTCGCCCCGCGATCTAGCCAACGCCATAGCGTTAAATTCTATGTCCTTCAACGTCGCTCGTATCGCAGGACCCGCACTTGCGGGGATCGTGATGGCGCTGTGGGGCGTGGGCTTTTGCTTTTTATTCAACGCGCTTAGCTTTTTAGGCATCATCGTTTCGCTGTTTTTCATAAGAATTCCGCTATCCGCTACTACGCTATCTAGCAGAAGCGGAGGCATTTTTGCCTCGATCGGTGCCGGAATTTCGTATGTCTTGCACAAAAAAATTCTAAGCGAGCTAATGATAATAGTGCTTATCGTGGCGACGCTGGTGCCAAATTACAACGTAACAATCTCGGCACTTGTTAAGCTTAGCCTGGGTGCGGATGAGCGAAGCTTTGGATATTTGATGTCGGCTCTGGGCGTGGGAGCCTTTTGCGGCGCGCTTTTCGTAGCAGTCTTTGATAAACTCGGCATCCGCAAAATCAGATCGTGCGCGATCGCTATGGGGGTGAGCTTAGCTCTTACTGGGGCTGCGAATTCCTTTGCATGGGCTGCGGT
The DNA here is from genome assembly GCA_963530195.1 of uncultured Campylobacter sp. Lineage (GTDB taxonomy): Bacteria > Campylobacterota > Campylobacteria > Campylobacterales > Campylobacteraceae > Campylobacter_B. The sequence goes on along the minus strand of CAUSCW010000023.1, from coordinate 508 downwards.
AGGGCTTGCCGTAACTGGGTTTCTTTTCGTAATCACAAACTCTAGCATCAACTCCACCGTGCAGATGCACGTAAGCAACGAATTCCGCGGGCGCGTGCTTAGTTTATACGCGCTATTTCTAATAGGTAGTACGCCATTTGGAGCGCTAATATCGGGCTTTTTTACCGAGTTATTAGGCGCTCGCGTAGCCCTTGCGATCTGCGGTGCAATTAGCATTTTGCTACTGCTGGCGCTATTTTACGGCTTTAAAATACGGCGCAGGACGCATTTTATCTTTCGAGATAAAGTCTAAGCCAAAAGCTGCATTATCAAAATTAACCTTATTTTTACGATGAAGCCATAGAATTCCTACCGAAATTTAAAGGTAAGGAGTTTTTATGAATAGACGAAATTTCCTAAAAAGCACCGCCGCGATCGGCACGCTAGCGACATTAAATCTAAATTTAAACGCTAGCGCAGTCACCGGCGGGACGGAAAAGAAAGTCGCCAGCGTCTGCGAGATGTGCTC
>CAUSCW010000022.1:0-29612 GCA_963530195.1 uncultured Campylobacter sp. | reverse complement strand
CCTGAATTTATCGGGCAGATCGCACCGTTTTTTCGTTAAATTTTAACGTAAATTTTCATATCGTACTCAAACTGTTTAAAATTTTAAACCGTCGAGCAAAAGCAGCGAGGCATACCCGCTTTTATAGGCTTTTCCTGCCTGCGATCCTTTAAATTTTCACCGAACGATCGCAGCTAAATTTTAAATCAAAATTTTTACTCTGCCGCTACGAACACGGAGAATGGATGCCGAAGCTAAGCGTAGAATTTAATGCAAGCAAGAGTACGAATAGCCGGACATGAGTGCAAAAAATAGACAAAGAGCAAGCGCAGTCAAATACCGCTTGCAGTATGCGCCGTCGCTCGCGCATTTACTTTTCGCGATAGCAAGAAGCACCGTCTAGCCCCTACTTTTTCGTAATTTTATAGAGTAAATTTCCTATGCTTTGTATGATCTGCACGAGTACGATCAGGATCACGACGGTGTATGCCATTATATCGGGGCGGAAGCGCTGAAAGCCATAGCGGATCGCCACGTCGCCGAGCCCACCGCCGCCGACCGTGCCCGCCATCGCCGTAAATCCGATGATGACGATAAGCGTCAGAGTAATCGCGCCGATGATGCTAGGTAGCGCCTCGATGAACATTACTCGAAAGATTATCTGCGTCTTGCTCGCTCCAAAGCTCTTCGCCGCCTCGATCACGCCGCTATCGACCTCTAGCAGAGCGCTTTCGATGAGGCGAGCGATAAAGGGCGCCGAGCCGATAGTAAGCGGCACGATCGTCGCAGTGGTGCCGATGCTCGTACCCACAAGAAGCTTTGTAAGCGGAAAGAGCACGATCAGCAAAATTATAAATGGGAAGCTTCGCAGCGTGTTTATCACGACGTCCAGCACGGCGTAAACGAGGCGGTTCTCGCAGAGCCCGCCGCGGCGCGTAAGGATAAGTACGATCGCAAGTACGAGCCCCAAAATAAACGCCAAAGCCGTGCTTACGAAGGTCATATACAGCGTCTCCAGCGTCGCGTTTAGCAGTAGCTTCGGAATCACTCCGCTAAAAAAATTTTGTATCCACTCTATCATTTATGTCCTTTCACCTTCTGTCTGTTTGCGCCTTATTGGGCTTTTCACCATTTTAAATTTTAAAATTGACGGCGCAAGTCCGCTCATTGTATTAGTTTATAACCTACGCCGCGGATAGCGTGGATGTAGCTGGGCGCCTTGGACGTTTCGCCAAGCTTTAGGCGGATGCGGCCGATGATGACGTCGATGCTTTTGCTCGAGGATTCCTCGCTTATGGAGCTGCAGTTGTAGATGAGCTCCTCGCGGGTGATCGCGCCGCCTTCCTTTTTGATGAGATACGAAAGCACGTCGTATTCGGCGATGGTGAGCGACAGCGGCTGTCCTTTGAAGCTGATGACGTGGCGGAAATCATCCACTTCGAGGTCTTTTTTTGGCTTTGCGGCGCGCTGGATGGAGTTTATGTCGTAGCGCTCGATGTGGCGTTTGATGCGCGCTAAAAGCTCTTGCGGATTATAAGGCTTTGGCAGATAATCGTCCGCGCCGAAGTCAAAAGCGTTGATCTTATCGGTCAGATCGTGGCGGGCGCTTGAGATTATGATCGGTATATCGGTGTTTTTGCGGATCTCCTTGCAGACCTCAAGCCCGTCCATCCCGGGAAGCGTGAGATCTAAAATCACGAGGTTGAAATTTTCTAAATTTAACTTAGAAAGTCCCAAAAACGGATCGTCCGCGACGGTGACGTCGATGCCGAATTGTTGCAGATATTCGCTTAAAATTTCGGCGAGTTCTAAATCGTCCTCTATCATTAAAATTTTAGTCATAAAAAACCTTTGAAATTTTGCGCGGATTATAACAAAATATAGTTTATATATTTTAAAGCGGCAGGCTGGGGCGAAATTTTATAAAAATGAAGCGGGAAGGGAAGAAATTTTGAAATTTTTTGAAATCTGGCAAAATTTCAAAAATAAGCCCCAAAAATATGGCGAAATTTTGAAATTTAAAGAAGCAAAATCTGAAAAATTGACGAATTTGGGCTAAATTCGGCTAAATTTTGCCGATTTTTGCGTTTTTTTCTTAAAAAACTATTGTATTTTTTGCGAAACTATTGTAGAATACCGCCCAAACCACTTTATTTTAAAGGATTAGCATGAAAAAAGCTGATTTTATCCAGGTAGTTGCCGATAAGGCAGGTCTTTCTAAAAAAGATACCGTTAAGGTAGTTGATTCTGCACTTGAGGCTATCAAAGAGCTTTTAGTAAAAGGTGATGATATAAGCTTCATCGGCTTCGGATCTTTCGGTATTGCAGAGCGTGCAGCTCGCGAGGGTAAAGTTCCTGGCACAAACAGAACTTACAAATCTCCTGCTACTAAAGTAGTAAAATTTAAAGTCGGCAAACAGCTAAAAGAGGCTGTTGCAGCTGCAAAAGGCAAGAAGAAAAAATAATTTTCTTGCTCCAAGCCCCGTCTTCGGGGCTTATCTTTTTTAAATTTATACAATCATAACTTTTTAAAATGCCCGAGTGGTGAAATTGGTAGACGCACCAGACTCAAAATCTGGCGAGGGCGACCTCGTGTCGGTTCGATTCCGACCTCGGGCACCATAAAACTTCTTTAAATTTTATCCGTAATTTCAACCGCCTTTTGCAAATTTCAACTTGCTATAAAATTTTTTATACTATTATTACCGCGGTATTTTTTTAAAAGAGGCAATTATTTATGATACGTAAAATTCTTATCGCTAATCGCGGCGAGATCGCGGTTCGCATCATTAGGGCCTGCAGAGATCTGCATATTAAAAGCGTCGCGATCTATACCAAACCCGACATCGATTGCTTGCACGTAAAAATCGCCGATGAGGCCTACGAAGTAAGCGCTGACGCGCTAAAAGGCTATCTGGATGCCAAAAAGATCGTCGAAGTCGCCAAAGAGTGTGGCGCTGATGCGATACATCCTGGATACGGCTTTTTGAGCGAGAATTTTGACTTTGCAAGAGAAGTCGAGGACGCGGGGATCATCTTCATCGGTCCGAAACCCGACGTTATTCGCAAAATGGGCAACAAAAACATCGCTCGCTATTTGATGCGCAAAAACGGCATCCCGATCGTGCCCGGCACCGAAAAGCTCAATCACGAGAGCATGGATACGATTAAAAAATATGCGCGCGAGATCGGCTATCCCGTGATCTTAAAGGCTAGCGGCGGCGGCGGCGGACGCGGTATCCGCGAGGTGTGGGACGAGAAGGATATGCAGAGCGCCTACGACTCGTGCACGAGGGAAGCGAAGACCTTTTTTAACAACGATGAAATTTTTATGGAAAAACTCGTCGTCAAGCCGCGTCACATCGAGTTTCAGATTATCGGCGATAATTACGGCAACATCATCCACCTTTGCGAGCGCGATTGCTCGATTCAGCGCCGCCACCAAAAGATCATCGAGATTGCGCCGTGTCCCTCCATTAGCGAGCATCTACGTAAGACGATGGGTACGACTGCGGTAGCTGCGGCAAAGGCGGTGAATTATACCAACGTCGGCACGGTAGAATTTCTACTCGACGATTACAACAACTTCTATTTTATGGAGATGAATACCCGTATCCAGGTCGAGCACGGCATTACTGAGGAGGTCACGGGCGTCGATCTTGTCGTGCGCCAGATCCGCATCGCAAACGGCGAAATTTTAGAGCTTGAGCAAAGCGATATCAAACCGCACGGCTATGCGATCGAGGCGCGTATTACCTCCGAAAACGTCTGGAAAAATTTCACCCCGGTTCCTGGCACCGTCAGCGATTATTATCCAGCGCTTGGTCCTTCCGTGCGCGTCGATAGCCACATCTACAAAGGTTATAAAATTCCGCCGTTTTACGATTCTCTTCTAGCCAAGCTCATCATCAAAACCACCGACTACGACCTAGCTGTTAATAAACTAGAGCGCGCGCTGAAGGAGTTTCGCATCGAGGGAGTGCGTACTATCATTCCGTTTTTGCTCAGCATCAGCAAGTCGCGTGAGTTTCGACTCGGCTTTTTCGACACGAGCTACGTAGAGAAAAATTTAGACAAAATTTTAGAAAACACGATGGACGATATGCAGCCGAATAAAAACGAAGCGATCGCCGCTATAATCGCTGCGATGCGCAAATCGGCGCGGATTTAGGAGAGAGTATGGATTTTTTAGATAGCCTAAAAGATATAAAAAAGAATATGCTTAAGGACAAGGCGGCAAGCTCTGCGCCCAAAAAGCCTAAAAAGAGGAATCCAAATCGCGACGAGTTTAAAGATATTTTCAGAGATGATGATTCGAGTTCGCAAAGCGAAAGCGGCTTAGACGGCGCCGCGGATGGGGAATTCGACGTAGCCAAAGAGAGCATCGCCGCACGCGAAAATCGCCTCAAAGACGAGTTTTTAAAATACGTGGACGCGGCAAACATCAAAAAGCTGAATGACTGAAATTCCATTTTGCACGCTGGATTTTGCCTGCCCTTATCTGGACGGCAGAGCCGCGCGCAGCGAGTATCTCTACATAAAAGACTGCGACTTTGAGTATAATTCAAGCTTAGTGCAGCACGGCTACCGCCGCTTCGGCAGGTATTTTCAAAAGCCCATTTGTGCAGCCTGTGCGGAGTGTAAAAGTTTGCGTGTCGATGCTACAAATTTTAAATTTAGCAAATCGCATCGTCGCGTCTATAAAAATAATCGCACGACCGCCTATGTGTGGCAGCCTCGCCCGCTTTTAAACGATGCGCGTTTGGAGCTTTTTGCGCTTTACCACGACTACATGCATCTAAAAAAGGGTTGGCCTTTGCAAGAGATCGATTTTGAGCGATATGATGAAATTTACGTCCAAGGCCACGGCGACTTCGGCAAAGAAATCTCTTACTACGGCGAGGACGGGCGGCTTATCTGCGTCGATCTTATCGATATCGTGCATGACGGCATCAGCTCGGTGTATTGCTACTACGATCCGTATCTGCCGCATCTAAGTCTGGGTAAATTTTCGCTTTTAAAACAGATCGAGTTCGCCCAAGATCTGGGGCTGCGCTGGATTTATTTGGGCTATGCGGTTGAGCAGTGCCCGAGCCTAGCGTATAAATTTAGCTACGAGCCGTATGAAATTTTAAACTCATACGTAGAGCTTGACACTCCCGCCGTGTGGGAGGGACGCGTAGAGGGGTAGGTTCCACGCACGGGCACCCCGAAGCAGCCTAGGCATACGCGTTACATAGAAAGGTGGATTTCGCACGCCCTTACAGCGACAGCGCGCAAGAGCCGAGATCGTGCCGTCGCGTAGAATTCGGTCTCGCGCAGATACGACGCGGTATGTTAAAAGCACGCCTCAGCGTCAAATCTCGCGCTAAAATTTCGCGCGCTATGAGTCTTTAAGGCTTTTAAGTCACGGCAGGCGTTAAATTTTGCGCTGAAATTTAGCGCCGCTCGGTCTGCAAAAATATCCGCGGCGATGAAATTTAAAAGGAGGGCAGATGGGTTTGCAAATTTTACGGCAGGCTCGGCATTTGCATGTTGCAAGACGACACACGCGACTTTTGGGCGTACTCGGCTCTTGAGTGCGCGCGAAAAAGGGCGATTTTAGTTTCGGCACTGTAGAAACTAGCTTCGGTTCTTTAGCGGATACCGCCGCGTGAGCGGCGGAGCGAAAAAGCAGCTGATTATGGCAAATTTATCAGTTCGACTTTGTTTTCCAGCGATTTTGGGATCAATAAAACCTTGCCGTCGCTTGAGATGTCCGCAGGTCTTTGCATCGCGCCGAGGTTTATTTTGCGTATCTGTCCGTTTGCATCGATACGCCAAATTTTACCGCTTAAAAGGTCCTCGTCCCAGTCGCTAATTAAAATTTCACCGTTTTTTCCGCGCGCTATGCCGTAGAAAACCCCCTTCATATCGGCAAAGATCGAAATTTCTCGAGATTTCAAATCCATGCTTAGCACGCGCCCCGGGACCTTTCCACTAAGATCGAATGTAGTGATCAGAAGCTTATCGCCTTTAGCCAAAAGTCCGTTTGGGCTGCCTAGCGATGGATCGATGCGTACGAATTCATCCGCGGTGCGCGAGAGCAGGTCGATGCGCCAGATCGTCCCACGCACATTATCGCTTGCGAGCAAAACCTCGCTACCGAGCGCCACGACGTCGTTTAAGGCCTGTGCTCCCTCGATTTTTAGATTGAAAACCTCCTGGCCTTTGGCAAAACCCCTGATAGTATCGATATCGCAGACATAAAGCACGTCCGCGATCTGCGCCATTCCACCCGGATTTACCAGATCGTCTATAAAATTTGTCTCAACGACACCCGAGTTTTTTACTATGCGGCTGATGAGGCCGTCGCGCTCTTGTGGATCTTCACTACTGCCGCGATTTGCGATGTAAAAAGCGTCATCGGTAATGAGCGAACCACTAGGTGCGCTAAATCCGTCGATCTCGAGGCCGAAAAGCACGCCCGCCAAGGCACACGAAAGTAGAACTTTTTTCATAATCTCTCCTTGATCTCACCAAAATTTTAAGAATTTTAAAATTTTAAGGGAAGCGACGAGCGCCGGGTTAAAATTTTAAAGTTCGTAGCGAGCTTTAAGATGAGCGAAATTTAAACCCGCAGAGCAAATAAAAGTGTAATTTTAATTAAACAAGGCGGCTTAATCGGCAAAATTCTAGCGGGTCGAAAGGCCTTGCTTCGCGCATCGCTTTTAATTTGATGCGTCGAAGCCGAAGCGAGTAGGTTTTGTGTGCGCTTTGGTTTACGCCGCCGCTCGCAGAATTACGCCGTGAAATTAGACGGCATTGCGCGGAATTTCAAGCACCGTCGCATACGTAATTCATTTGCAGCTATGTTCGTTTTGAAATTTAATTCTGCGGACGGATATTTTTGTGTGCGAGCACAAACTGCATCGCGGTTTTGGCGCACGGACGGCGGCGGTGTGTTTATAAAACGGCTGCGTCTTAAAATTTGACCGAATTTAACAAAGCGCGATTAAAATGCGATTTAAATTTTATGCGCTGCGGGTGTAAAATTTCGGTCGCGAAAAGCGAACCTGTCGCAAAAATTATTTAAAATTTACAGTGCACAAAATACCTTTTGAAATTTAAAAACGAGCCTGAGGCGCATTTCAAAAATTAATGCGTGAGATTTAGACGCCGAGTTCAAATCTCGCCGTGATAACTGTTTCAAAATTTAAAGCACAAAATTCAAACCATACTGATACGCGCCTCGCACCGAAGCGCTACGCCTCAAAATTTAATATGTAAATTCAAATAGGCGCGAAATTCTTGCGCGCTGAGGCTTTACGGGCTTTAAAATTTTAATGCGCAAAATTTTAGATCAAGCGGCATCTGTGTGACTAGCTGCGGCTGCTCGCTTGAAATTTAAATCGTAAAATTTAAATTGCAGAAATTAATGCGCGCGCCGAAGTGGGATCTGAAAATTTAAAACGCCCTTACCAGCTTAGATGCTAAAATCCTCGCCGAGGTAGAATTTGCGCACATTTGGATCGCTGGCTATCTCTTTTGCGGTGCCGCCGGCGAACAGCTCGCCGTCTTTGATGACGTAGGCACGGTCGCAGATCGCAAGCGTTTCGCGGACGTTGTGATCGGTGATGAGCACGCCGATGCCAAGATCGCTTAAATCGCGCACGATGCTTTGGATGTCATTAACGGCGATCGGATCGACGCCTGCAAACGGCTCGTCCAAAAGTAGAAATTTCGGCGTTATCATCAGGCTCCGCGCGATCTCGCAGCGCCTGCGCTCGCCGCCGCTTAGGCTCACGCCTTTGCGCAATCTGATCGGCTCGATATTGAGCAGATTTAGCATCTCATCGACCTTACGTGAGGCTTCGGCTTTATTTTTATAGGTAATCTCTGCAGCGAGCATTAAATTTTCTTCAACGCTAAGCTCCTTAAAGATGCTGCTTTCTTGTGGCAGGTAGCCGATGCCGAGCTTGGCGCGTTTGTGAAGCGGAACCTTTGCGATGCTATTTTCATTAAGCAAGATATCGCCGCCGCTAGCGCTTATCAGCCCGCAGATCATATAAAACGTCGTGGTTTTGCCCGCGCCATTGGGCCCTAGCAGCCCTACAATCTCGCCATTGTAAAGTTCTAGCGAGATTCCTTTGATGATCGGCGTGCCTTTTATGGTTTTTTTAAGACCCCTGACTTCCAGTTTATGCATAGCTTACCTCGTATTTTCGCCCTTGCGCGTGCGGCGTGATCCTCACTACGCAAAAATCAAGTTCATATTTTTTAAGTAAATTTATCAAATTTTCATCCGCCCATTCGATCAGATGAAGCCCCTCTTCAAATAAATTTTCAAATAGTCCGTTTTTTAAAATCCCCTCACAGCCGCCATTGTAGATGTCGTAATGATAAATTTCGCCGTAGTTTTGCATGATCGAAAATGTCGGTGAACTCACGTGCTCGTCTAGCCCGTGCGCCCGCACGATCGCGCGCGCAAGCGTCGTTTTGCCGCTGGCAAGATCGCCGATTAGCAATATTATGCCGCTTTTTGGCAGAGCTTGCACGAGGCGCGAAATTTCATCCTCGCCGCAGAGCAGTTCAAAGCTCTTGGACATACTTTGCCTGCTCGCTTTTGGGCGTATTTTTTGCGCTAGGAAAGGCTAGAACCTTAAAGCTTTGTTTTCTATCTAAAAAGCTTATCGTGATTACGTCACCGATTTTAAGCTCTTTGGCGGGCTTTACTACCGCGTCGTTTACGGCTACGACGCCACTTTTGCACATATCTTCGCTGATGGCGCGCCGCTTGGTGATATTTACTGCGTTTAAAAATTTATCGATTCTCATAAGCGTGAGTTTAGCGATATTTGCCTTAAAAGCAACTATTAAACTATTTTTGGTAGAATTTCGCCAAATTTTACGTAAAGGATTTGAGATGGCAAAAGATGTAAAAAAGGTCGTTTTGGCGTATTCTGGAGGACTAGATACTAGCATTATTTTAAAGTGGCTCGGTGATACTTACGGCTGCGATGTGGTGACTTTCACCGCAGATATCGGTCAGAACGAGGATTTGGAGCCTATTAAAAATAAAGCTGTGAAACTGGGCATCAAAAAGGAAAATATCTTCGTAGAGGATCTGCGCGAGGAATTTGTGCGCGATTACGTATTTCCGATGTTTCGCGCAAATGCCGTTTATGAGGGCGAGTATCTTTTGGGCACGTCGATTGCGCGCCCGCTGATCGCTAAAAAGCTAGTCGAGATTGCGAAAAAAACCGGCGCGGACGCCATAAGCCACGGCGCAACCGGCAAGGGTAACGATCAAGTCCGCTTCGAGCTTGGCGCATATGCGCTAAATCCCGATATTAAGGTGATTGCGCCGTGGAGGCTGTGGGATCTGAACTCTCGCGAGAAGCTGCTTGCTTACGCTAAGAAAAACGGCATCGACATCGCTTCAAAGCCAGGCAAGTCGCCGTATTCGATGGATGCGAATATCCTTCACATCTCCTACGAGGGCTTGGTGCTGGAAGATCCCGCCCATGCGCCTGAAGAGGATATGTGGCGATGGACCGTAAGCCCTAAAAATGCGCCAGATAAGAGCGAGATCATCGAGATTGAATACAAGCATGGTGATCCCGTAAAGCTAAACGGCAAGGCGCTTAAACCGCACGAGATGCTGGCAGCACTTAACGAGCTCGGCGCTAAAAACGGCATCGGCAGGCTCGATCTAGTAGAAAATCGCTATGTCGGCATGAAGAGCCGCGGCTGCTACGAAACTCCGGGCGGCACGATTATGCTAAAGGCTCACCGCGCGATTGAGAGCATCACGCTAGATCGCGGCGCGGCGCATCTAAAAGACGATCTGATGCCGCGCTACGCCGAGCTCATCTACAACGGCTTTTGGTTCAGCCCGGAGCGCTTGCTGCTTCAAGAGCTGATAAATAAATCCCAAGAGCACGTAAACGGCAAGGTTAAACTCGAGCTTTATAAGGGCAACGTGACTGTGCTGGGCAGAGAAAGCAAGAGCGATAGCTTGTTTAATACAGATTTTGTGACGTTTGAAGAGGATAAGGTTTTCAATCAAAAGGACGGCGACGGATTTATCAAGCTAAGCGCGCTAAGATTTATCATCGCGGGAAAGAACGGACGCAAGCTTTAGCTGAAATTTTGCCGCACGGCGGATAGGCAAATTTCACAAAATGAAATTTTAAAATTTATCGAAAAAGTAGCGAGCGGCTGCGGGCAGGTTTCATGAAGTTTCACTAAATTTCAGATCCGCCCGCGCCGCTTATAAAATTTTGTAAATTTAAAGCTAAATTTGAAAGGATAATGGATGAAAGTATTATTGATCAAAGACGTTAAGGGGCTCGGAAAGGCGGGCGAGGTAAAGGAGGTCAAGGACGGCTATGGCAATAACTTCCTAATCGGCAAAGGCTACGCTAGAGCTGCTACGACTGAAGTTTTGCGTAAATTTGAAGCAGATAAGAAAAAGCAGGCCGAGCTTGAAAAATATGAGGTCGCAAGCTTGCAGAAACTAGCCGAGGAGCTAGCTAAGATCCGCGTAAAGATCGTAAAGCAGACGGGTGAGAGCGGCGCGCTTTTCGGCTCGGTGACCAAAGATGAGATCGCAACCGCGATAAAAGAGCAAAAAGGGATTGAAATCGATAAGAAAATTTTAGAGGCCGAAGCCATAAAAACGACCGGGATCTACGACGTAAATGCCAAGCTAAAGCACGGTATAAGCGCTAAATTTGAGATAGAGGTGGCTAGTGTTTGAAGCGACTACCATTTTAGCCTACAAAGGCGCGAAGGGCTCCGTCATCGGCGGCGACGGGCAGGTTACGTTCGGAAACACTGTCTTAAAGGGCAATGCGACTAAAATTCGAAAGATCGGCAAAGATGGGGGCGTTTTGGCAGGCTTTGCAGGCAGCACCGCCGATGCGTTTAATCTTTTTGATATGTTTGAGAAGTGCCTAGACGGCGCAAAGGGTGATCTTTTAAGGGCTGTGATAGAATTTAGCAAGCAGTGGCGCAAGGATAAATATCTGCGAAAGCTCGAAGCGATGATGCTGGTGCTGGACCGCAAAAATATCTTTCTGCTTAGCGGTACGGGCGATGTGGTAGAGCCGGACGACGGCAAGATCGCGGCGATCGGAAGCGGCGGAAATTACGCTCTTAGCGCGGCGCGAGCTTTGGATAAATTTGCAAGCCTAGACGAAGAGGAGCTCGTAAAGCAGAGCCTTAAGATCGCGGGCGAGATTTGCATTTATACGAACGAAAACATCAAAACATACGCAATTTGGGACGAAAAGAGATGATGACGCCAAAGCAGATTGTAGAAAAATTAGACGAATATATAATCGGACAAAATAGCGCCAAACGCACGATAGCGGTGGCTTTGCGAAATCGCTACCGCAGAATGGCGCTTGAAGATGAGATGAAAAACGAGGTGATGCCCAAAAACATCCTGATGATCGGCTCTACCGGCGTAGGTAAGACTGAGATCGCGCGCAGGCTTTCGAAGATGTTCGGGCTTCCTTTTATTAAGGTCGAGGCGAGCAAATATACTGAAGTAGGCTTCGTGGGGCGCGACGTGGAGAGCATGGTGCGCGATCTGGCTGCCGCGTCGGTAAATTTAGTGCGCGGCGAGGAATTTGAAAAAAACAAAGACAAGATCGATGATTACATCAAGCGTAAAATTTTAGAAAAAGTCCTTCCGCCGCTTCCGCGCGGAGCGAGCGAGGAGAAGGTCGCAGATTACGAAAAAAGCTACGAAAAGATGGCGGCCAAGCTTGAGCGCGGCGATCTGGACGATCTTAGCATCGAGATTGAAGTGAGCGAAAACGCCCTTGAATCAAATCCGAATTTGCCGCCCGAGATGGCGAATATGCAGGAAAGCTTCATCAAAGTAATTGGAATTTCGACGCGCAAAAGCAAAAAAGAGATGAAGGTAAAAGACGCCAAGGTTGCCCTCAAAAGCGAGGCTAGCGAGAAGGTCCTCGATATGGAGAGCATCAAGGCCGAAGCCGTTAGGCGCGCGCAAAACGAGGGCATCATCTTTATCGACGAGATCGATAAAGTGGCGGTCTCAAGCGGCAATAGCGGCAGGCAGGATCCGAGCAAAGAGGGGGTGCAGCGCGATCTGCTTCCGATCGTGGAGGGCAGTAGCGTAAGCACGAAATTCGGCAATATCGACACCGATCACATCCTTTTTATCGCCGCGGGCGCCTTTCATATCAGCAAGCCGAGCGATCTCATACCCGAGCTTCAGGGGCGCTTCCCGCTTCGCGTCGAGCTTGACAGCTTAGACGAGGCGGCGCTGTGCGAAATTTTAACCAAGCCTAAAAATTCGCTTCTTAAGCAGTACTCGGCGCTTTTAAAAACCGAGGGCGTGGAGCTGGAATTTAGCGAGGACGGGGTCAAGGCGATCGCGAAATTTGCGGCGAGCACGAACGAAAAAGTCGAAGACATCGGCGCTAGAAGGCTGCATACGATAATGGAAAAGGTGCTTGAGGATATCAGCTTCGAAGCCGATAAGTTTAAAGGGCAAAAGATCGTCGTGGATGAGAAGCTCGTAAGCGAAAAGCTCGCAGGCATCGCAAGCGACGAGGATCTGGCAAAATACATTTTATAAGGCGGCGCGGTAGCTACTTTTAGAATTCTGCGTAGTCGCGGAATTTTGCGCTTTTGAAATTTGCAAAGCATTAGAATTTTAGGTTTGAGATTTGGCGAAATTTTAAAAATGCGCAGAATTTCGTCCTTTTAAATTTGGTGATACTTTAAAATTTTAAGTCTGTAAAATTTCAGGAATGATCTAAATTCTGTGCTGCGCGGGTTATATGTCAAGCCGTAGCGCATGGCAGGATAGAATTTAAAATTTCGCGATCAATTTATGAAGTTGCAGAATTTGCGGCTAGTAGAATTTGGGATAGTTAGAATTCTGCTCCGAGGCGGGTAAAATTTATCGCTGTCGCGCAGCTTGAAATTTTAAAATTTTATCCGCTTATGTGATGGCGGAATTTTAAAATTCCACCGCTCGTGCGGAGCCGATTTGTATGAAGCGATATTTTAAATTTGCTTGCTAGGGCTTGGCGCTACGGTCGCAAGCAGGATAAAATTTTATAAATTTAAGGAAAATATGAAAAGCGGATTTGTAACGCTCATCGGGCGGACGAATGCGGGCAAGAGCTCGCTGTTAAACTATCTCTGCGGCGAGAAAATTTCGCTCGTCTCGCATAAAATTAACGCCACGCGCCGCAAGATTAACGGCATCGCGATGAACGGCGCAGATCAGGTGATTTTCACGGACACGCCGGGGCTGCACGAAAGCGCCAAGCTGATGAATAAACTGATGGTCGAAGTGGCGCTCGGGGCGATTGAGGGCTGCGATTTGGTGCTGTTTTTGGCGCCCGTGCACGACGATACCTCTGAATACGAAAAATTTTTAAATTTAAATGCAGGCACCAAACATATCGTGATTTTAACTAAAATTGACGAAGTAAACGACGAAAAGATCGTGCAAAAGCTGCTGCAATATCAAAAATTTACCGATAAATTTGAGGCAATAATCCCCGTTAGCATCAAAAAAAAGGTCTATAAAAAGCAGGTTTTGGACGAAATTTGTAAAATTCTGCCCGAGCATGAGTATTTTTACGATCCTGAAATTTTAAGCGCAACCAACGAGCGTGAAATTTATCGCGACTTCATACTCGAGGCGATCTTTGAGAGTATGAGCGACGAGATCCCGTATTGCAGCGACGTCGTGATGGAAAAAGTGGTGGAAAAACCTGGTCTAACCTCGGTCTATGCGCGGATCATAACGGACAGCAATTCACACAAAGAGATGTTGATCGGCAAAAATGGCGAGGCGATAAAGCGGATCGGAATTCGAGCCAAAAAGTTAATTTCAAATTTTTCTAAGGTCAAAATTTACTTAAAATTAACAGTTTTTGTAAAAAAAAGCTGGAAAAATGACGAATTTATGGTGAAAACCGATTTTATCTATTGACATTTTATTTTATTTCTATTAGTATTAGCAGCGTAGAAAATTTCATTTGGAAGTGGAGTGTTATGGCAAAGAATAGTAAAAATGCTAGTTCGATTGTTGCGATTAACAAAGTCACGCAAACCATATTCGGTCTAAGTGAGAATGAAGTTTTCGAGCACGACTTCTCAAAAGCAAATCGTGCGAAGGAAACTTACGTCTCATATATTCCGTATAAGGATATAATGACTGCGACGGTTGAGATAAGCAGATCGGTAGAGGACGCGGATCTTTTAGATGCGATCGTCGTTAAGGTGTATGAGGAGCTGGGGCTTGACACCGCTTTGGATTACAAAATCACCTATAGTGAGGTAATAGGCGCTGGCGGCGATGATAGAATTTTCAACGTCTTTGTCGTAGATAATGCCAAACTCACTTCAGAATTCGATGCGATCGCCGCTAGGACGAACTACATCGACTATGTGGCTATGGCTCCGTTTTTATACGAGGGCTTGTATAATAGAGGCGTCCTAACTCGCGACGGAATCGACTGCTTCATCTACTTGCAACGCGACGATGCGTTTTTGGTAGTGTATCAAAACGGCGAATATTTTCAATCCCGCCAAGTAAGATATAACCTAAAATTCTTGCATGAAAAATATGTCGAGCTAGTCGGTAGTAGAGTCGATGAAGAGAGCTTTTATAGATTGCTCTCCAAACAGGGAGTAAATTTAGAAAATCCGACCGAACGCGATTATATGATCCAAATTTTTGACGATATGTTTTACTACATCAACGACGTGTTGAACGGTATTAGTAAAATTTACAACGTCAATATTCAAAACGTTTATATCGGAACTGATATCGGTAAAATTCCTGCGATCGAGGTTTTTGTAGAAAATAATCTAAAGCTAAGATACAAGGATTTTAATTTTAACGTTGCAATCAACGCAAAAGATTATCCGCTCACTCAGCTAGATATTTTGATGTTCTTGGTAGGTCAAGATTATTTGGTTACCAAAGACGATGATCACAACTACTCGCCGTTTATGAGACCTCCGCCTTTGACCCAAAGATCAACCGGCAAGCTGATAGGCTATATGCTGCTAGGCTGCTTACTTGGCGCTGTGTATCCTGCGTATAACTTCGGCTACGGCTATTATAATAATATGGTAGCTAACGATAAAACTAGCGAATATCAGGGTTTAGAAGATCAGATGGTTCCTGCTAGAGCAGAAAATGCGCGTTTGGATAAAGAGACTAAAGAGGTAAATGCCCAGGCTGCTAAGAGTGGCAAGGAGCTTAATGACAGGCGCGATCTAATTAATGCCATCTTAGATAAGAAAAATAATTACGCTATGAAGGGCGTTTCTATTTTCGAGCTAACCAATATGGTCGTTAAAAATAAGGGCAATATGGTTAGGATCGGTGATGAGAATAGGACTCTAACTGTTCAGGTGCGCACCAAAAACGATAAGCAGATGACCGAGCTTTTAGAGGATATCAGTAAAAAAGAGGTGTATGGCGTGGATACTAAAACAATCGCGCTGCAAGAGGGTAATAAAACCGTCTTTTACGATAGTAATATCAGTGTGGAGGTTAAATAATGAAAAAGAAAAGTTCATTAGATCAACTTGATCAATGGTTTGCCTCCAAGGGAAATAGTGCAAATAACTATTTTTACATAGCTTTATTGTTTGTGGGTTTGGTAGCTTACTTTATTTTAAGTCAGCAAGCCGATCCGTATTTAGAGAAGAGCGAAACTAATCTAAGTACTGCCACGACTAAGCTTGAAGGCGCACAAAGAGAATATAATGAGTTCTTCGGCGGTGATCCTAAAGCTTTCGTTGATAATAAGCGCAATATCCTCAATGGTGCTAGAACCAACCTTAAAAATATCAATGATGAGCGTGGGTATCTAGACGACAAGCTAAAAGAAATTTCAAAGCTTACCTATAATGAAAAGAACTGGGCTAAATTTATGGATAGCCTCTCAACGATCGCAGAGAATAACAATATTAAAATTTATGCTATTCACAGCGATAGAAGAGAGCCTAGCATCAAACAAATTTTTCAGCCCGAAGCTTTGCTGGATATAGATGTGAAATTTGAAGGAGCATTTTCGAACGTCCTTAGGTATATCAACCTTATCGAACAATCGGAGATGATCGTAGATGTAAATAAGATGGATATCAATGCCACTAAAAATGGCAAAATCGGTGGAAGCATCGGTATATCTATCTGGGGAGTAAATTACTAATGAAAAAGTTAATTTTATGCTCTTTGCTACTTTCTACTGCTCTATTTGCTGTAGATAATAATCAGACGGTGGCGCCTAGTAATGGAGCCTATAAAGCTAAATACGATGCGATATTCGATGATCTTAGTAAGCCTAGAGTGGGTCTTAGCGATGAGCAGATAGCTTCTTTGCAAGATCCGTTCTATCCTAAAGAAGCCAATGCGCCTAGAGAAGCTAATCAGCAGGTGGACCTAGGTTATCAGCTAGTAGGTATTATGGGCGATAAGGTTAAGCTAAACGATAAGTGGTATGGTTTGGGCGAGTATGTAGGCTCATATAAGATCGTGCAAATAACGGGTAATAGCGTTATTATTACCAACGACGATGAAAATAAAGTCGAACTAACACTAAAACAAGGAAGTCAAAATGTCATTATTACATATAAGTAAAAAGCTTAGCATAGCCGCTATGCTTGCTTTGTCTGTTACGGCTACTAGTCTATATGCCGCTCCCGCAACTGCAGGTAACTGCGATAGGAAGGCGCTAAATATTAAGATTAACGATACCGTTACGCTAAACGAGATGCTAACTCAGCTATCCGATATGTGCCGCTTTTCAGTGGTAGCAAAAGACGCTATCGCTCAAGAGGAGATGAGTAAGCCACTGCAGGGCGTAAGCATTAAAGACCTTTCTTTACGCGAAGTTTTAGATCTACTCATAAAAGAGAATAATCTAAGCTATGAGTATTCTCATGGCATATTAAAAATTTCAGCGCTAGAGACTAGGACTTTTAAAGTGGATTACATCACCTCTATTAGAGAAGGCACTGCTGTTACTAAATCTTCTGTCGATTCCGCACCTACGAAAGTGGATGATAGCGACGATAAAGAAAATAAAGAAGATAATAAGATCACTACCAAAGAGAAATTTGATTTTTGGGAGAAGATTAGCGAGGAAATCACTTCTGTTTTAAATAACGGTACCGAAAAATACGTCGCAGTCGCTCCTATTATAAATCAAAATGCCGGTTTAGTAACCGTTACTGCTATGAAGTCTCAGATAGCTCGCGTAGATAGATATCTAAGCGGTATGCAAAAACGCCTTAGTCGTCAAGTCTTGCTAGATGTAAATATCATATCTGTCGAGCTAAATAACGAATACACTACCGGTATAGATTGGAGTAAATTCCAATTGGGATTTAATACCTATGTAGGCGGAGATCCAAAGAAACTTTCAGGCTATCACATAGATAACGGAAATAGAGGAAAGGCTAGCGATACTCACGGAACTTGGACGATAGGGGCTAATCTAAATTTCAATATCGACGGTTTGATTAACTTCCTAGAGACTAAAGGCAAAACCAAGATTATTTCAAGCCCTAAAGTAACTACGATGAATAATCAGCCTGCTATTATCTCTGTAGGTGATACCATTAACTACGTATTGAAATCTACTACTACAGGCGATTATCAAGGTGGAGATACTCAGTCGGACGATCAGTATTCGATCTTTGTAGGTATTCTTTTGAATATCTTGCCTGAAATTTCAGATGATAATAGGATTATGCTACGAATCAATCCATCTTTAAGTTCTCTTAAATATGCAGAAGATAATGTAAGAAAAGAAAACGGCAGAAGAGATATCGCACCTGATACTTTGCAAAAGAAACTCTCTAGTGTAGTTTGGGTAGATGATGGCGATACTGTAATTTTAGGCGGTTTGATTGGTGCAACTAAGTCCAAGAATAACACTAGGGTGCCTGTGCTAGCCGAAATTCCATTAATCGGAAATCTTTTCAAAAGCACTGCCGATGTTTTGAGCACGTCGGAGCTAATCTTCGTAGTAACTCCACATATCATCGACAATACTGGCGCGCCGCTTGCTACCTCTCTTAAAGAGCTAGGTTACTCAAAATCTATCTACGAAAATGAGTAATAATTATACGGCGATCAAGGAGATTTTTATCGAGGATAACGAAGTCTCGGACTTCGTTAATCTCGATAAATCGACCCTTGCTTATCATAAAATTTTAAATGCTTTGCAAAAGCCGTTAAAACTTATACTTTTCTACGGCAAACCGGGCTGTGGCAAGACATTTTTGCTTAATAAAATCAAGGTCGATCTTGAAAAAAAGGTAAGAGTTGTATTTGTGCCGCAGCCGTTTTTTGATGAGAAAGAATTTTTCTTAGAGCTTTATTCACAGATTTTTCATTCAACTCCTAGCGAGCCGATTGATAATTATGAAAATTTTATGCGGATTTATAGAGAGAGATTTGGAATTTCTACGAATGTGGGAGCGGTAGAGCAGGTCGTTATTTTGCTCGATGAGGCTCAGCTGTATCCTGGAAATTTGATAGAAAAAATTCGCCTTATGGCAGATACTAGATTATTTAAATTTTTATTTACGGTTCATAAGACAGACGAGGAAGACCGCCTCGCAAAGGATTATTTTAAAACTAGAATTTGGGAGAGCATTGAGCTTCCTAATTCAAATTTAGGCGAAGTCAAGCTGTATATTGAAAAAAAGCTTGTGCTTCATGGCTTTCAACAATACTATTTTATGTTTAGCGACGATAATTTCGATTTGATTTTAAATTTAACGGACGGCAATATGAGGAACATCAACAAGCTTATGTATAAGATGTATGAGCTTTTTGAGTATTACGAAGTAAATAAACCTACGGAAATTAGTTTTTCGCAGATTAATAATAAAATTATAGAGATGGCAGCGATAGGCTCGGGGATAATAAATGCTTGAATTTTACGAAGTAAACGAACTTGAAAAAAAATGGGAAGAGTATAACAAAAATAGAAAGCAGTTTTCCTTTTTGAAATCTAAGCCGAATTTCGTATTGAGATTCGACAAGACGATTTTGGGGCTTTTGATATTGATCTCGGTTGCGATCGGAGCGATATTTTGGCTGCTTAAAGATAGTGATAGCGTCAGTATGGCAAGTATCAATCAAAATATTGAGGACAAGGGCGGTGCTTCAAATTCTGCTAATGATGCCGAGCAGCAGGCGACAGATCTTGCAGTGCAAAATAATATCTCCAAAGAGGATTATAATATCAGTGCGCCGAAAGTTGCCCGCGCCTCTAAACACGAAAAGGAACGCCCAAGTTTAAATTTAAACGACGTGGGTGTACTATCCAGCGAGGATTCCGGTGGGTTTAAGATAACCAATAATTACGAAAATGGCGGAAACTATGGCGGGCAGGCTCAGGCGCAAAATTTCGGCGGTCAAAATTTTGGCAATCAGAATTTTAGCAATCAAAATGCTCCTACATTTAATGTGCCTAATACCAATAACGCAGCTTTTGCAAATCAGCCGCCTAAAAACGAGGTTATAGATTTTGGGCGTGCTCCATTGCCGCCTAAATCAAATTTCTCGGGAGGTTCTACAAATACCGCAAGTAGCGCTCCTCTAAGTTCTAGAATTGAGATAAAAACTTCAAATTTAAGCGAAGATAAACAGAGCTTGGAGAGTAAATTTTACGCGACGAATAAGATTGAGTATTCGCTATCGCTAGCCGAAGAAGCGTATAATAAGAAAGACTACGACAATGCGATCAAATGGGCTCTTACGTCAAATGAGCTTGATAAGGACAACGTCGCTAGCTGGATAATTTTTGCTAAAGCCAATTATAAAAAGGGTCGTAAAGAAGACGCGCTTTACGCTCTTGAGACCTTTAACGCAAAGGCGAAAAATAACGAAATTTCTAACCTCATTTCAAAGATAAGAAGCGATAAACTATGAAAATTTTATATATTTTAGCTTTTGCGATCGCGTCGTTATTTGCAGTTAGCGCCGATGACGTGCGCAACTGGGATCAGATCGGTCAGTATAACCGTATCTGCCAAGAAAGCGTGCGAAATTTATTCATCGAGGAGCAGAGCGAGGCACTTGCAAATATGTATGCTAAAGCGTGCCTCAAGATGGATAAAGTAAATGAGCTCGTCGTGCCTACGGTGATGCTTTATAAAACCAAAGAGGCTCGCGAGAATGCTTCTCTTTATTCGACCATAATTTTTCAAAAGAAGATGCTTTATTTGGCGCTTTGCGACGGTGTAGACATAAGCTATATAAGAACGCCTAAAATTAATTATATTTTGTCTGAAATTTTTGATAAATTTACGGAGAGAGCATACGTAAAAAAGAGTGATACGTATGTCTTTACCCTGGAAAACGGTGAGCGCGCCGAGCTTTTTATCAAAGAAGAGGAAGAGGTAAAAAAGATGGTGATTGCAATTTATGCTGGCGATAAGCTTAGCTCTATTAAAATTTATTGGTGATCGCGATGACAAAGATTGAAGAGCAGATTGTTGCGATTTTAATACGAAACAATATCCTTACGAGCACCGTTGTTCCGGAAATCAAGGATAAGATGGATATTGGCTTGACGCTAGGCGAGGTTTTAGTCGGAGATAACTATCTAAGCCAGGATGATTTTTGCTCAATTTTAGTTGAGCTGTACAAGCGTCGTCAGATAGCATTTGACGATATAAGCGAAAAATTTTCGATGGATCCGAAGGAATTTTTGCAAATTCTAGCCAAGAAAATGAACCTGTCGTATATGAATTTAGACGATATCGACATAGATTTTAGGCTATCGGAACGCACTCCTACCGCACAGCTTAAAAGATACGGCGTGATACCGGTTAAAGCGGATGATCTGAATATTTACGTTGCTTTTTCTGATCCGTTTAATCTTGAGTCGCAAGATAAAGCGCAGGCTATGTTTAGTAAACAGCTGCTTAAAATCGTAGTAGCCGATCCAAATCAAGTAAATAAATATCTATCTAAGCTTGAGCTTTCAGAGAGCATTAAAGGGCTCGTAGCGGAGATCCGCAAAGAGCTTGCCAACACCGGCGGTAGCGGAAGTAGCGATGATACCTCGGCAATTTTGAAGCTCATTGAGATGATAATTAGTCAGTCTATTAAGATGCGCGGTAGCGATATTCACATCGAGCCTACCGAGAATAACTGCGTCGTGCGCACCAGAATCGACGGAATGCTCGCTGAAATTTTTATCTTTGATAAGGATATCTATCCGCCGTTAGTAAGCCGCTTGAAGTTGCTTTCTAACATGGATATCGCCGAGCGCCGCAAGCCGCAGGACGGCAGGTTTAGTATGAAAATTTCAGGTCGCGAGTACGACTTTCGTATCTCGACACTGCCTATCATCAACGGTGAATCTACCGTTATGCGTATCCTAGATAAATCCAAGGTTATCATAAGTCTGGAAAAGCTCGGTATGCACCCCGATAGCTTTAAGAAATTTAATAACGCTATGAAGGCTCCATATGGTATTATCTTGGTTACCGGACCTACGGGAAGCGGTAAGTCTACGACGCTATATGCAGCGCTAAACGATATTAAAAATATCGATACTAAGGTCATTACCGTAGAAGATCCGGTCGAGTATCAAGTAAATTTAATCCAACAAGTCCAAGTTAACGAAAAAGCGGGTCTTACCTTTGCTTCAGCATTGCGCTCGATCTTAAGACAAGACCCCGACATCATAATGATCGGTGAGATCCGTGATCAAGAGACCCTTAGGATTGCGATCCAGGCTGCTCTTACAGGACACTTGGTTTTCTCGACCCTACACACCAACGACGCCGTTAGCGCGATCCCACGAATAGTGGATATGGGTATAGAGGCCTACCTCATAAGTGGTGCACTGATTGCAGTAGAGGCGCAGCGTCTCGTGCGAAAGCTTTGCCCGCACTGCAAGCAGCCTACGAATCTGCCTAAATCGATGCTTGATCAGCTGAAGGAATTCTTGCCTGAAAAATACACATTTTTTAAGGCCGTAGGTTGCGATCAATGCGGTCAGACGGGCTATATGGGGCGTGAGATGATTAGTGAAATTTTACCTATTACCGATAAAATGCAGAGTTTGATCGCTAACGGCGGCTCAAAGGATGATATGAGAGCCTTAGCGAAGGAGGAGGGATTTATAGATATGTTTGAAGACGGTGTTATACGTGCTGCGCGCGGAGTAACTAGTATAGAAGAAATTTATAGGGTGGCTAAACAATGAAAAAGCAATTAGAAGTTGAATACAACGCCAAGGGCGCAAGAAGAAAGATGTTTTTGCAAGCTAGCGATAAGGTGCAAGCAAACAACCTCATGAAGCAGCGCGTAGGCGGGACGATCGTAAAAAGGGGCGAAACCCAGGTTGTAGCCAATACGGGCGGCGATTTTAAGGCGCAGGTTTCGCGCATGCTAGGTGGTAGCGGAAGAGTTAGAACACTGCCGTTAGTAGCGTCGATCCGTCAGCTTTCGGTTATGACAAATGCCGGAATTTCAATCCACGACTCTATCAAGGAAGTCGCAAGGGCTGCAGAGGATAAGACGCTAAAAGAAATTTTCAGCGCGATGAACGACGATCTTAACGCAGGTCTTAGTCTTACCGAATCTACGGAGAAATTTAGAGGACAGCTCGGTGATGTCGTCGTTGCGATGGTAAGTCTGGGCGAAGCAACCGGTAATATGGCAGAGTCTCTAGCCAAGCTTGCCGCTATGCTTCAAGAGCTTTGGGAAAACCAGCGTAAATTTAAAAAGGCGATGCGTTATCCGATGATCCTTATGATCGTTATGGCGATTGCGTTTTCGGTTTTGATGATGTATGTCGTGCCGAAATTCCGCGAGATTTTTGAGGATTTGGGCGCGGATCTGCCGCTGCCTACTAGAATTCTACTTGGTATCGAAAGCACGCTTAATAATTATGGAATTTTTGTTTTAGCAGGCATTATAGGCACTATCATAGCTCTTAGATGGGCATATCGCAATAATCCTGAGTTTAAAAAGGGCTTTGACAAGACGATTTTAAAGGTCTATCTATTCGGCAAGATCATATTTTTCTCGACTATGTCGCGATTTATGCTGATTTTTACAGAGCTCGTGCGAGCGGGTATTCCTATCGCAGATGCACTAGATACATCTGTTTTAATGGTGGATAATCATACTTTAAAAGAGAAGCTCTCTACCGTTAAAATCGCCGTGCAGCAGGGCGTGAGCCTAACAGAGGCGTTTAACAATACAGGGCTTTATGAGAGTATGCTTATTCAGATGATCAGCGCGGGCGAGCAGGCCGGTAACCTCGATAAGATGCTCGGTAACGTCACGGATTATTATAAAGAGAAATTTGATGATATCATCGATAATATCTCAAGCTACGTCGAGCCGATCATGCTATTTTTTATGGCGGGCATGGTTCTTCTTTTGGCTTTGGGTATCTTCATGCCTATGTGGGATCTGGGCAAAGCCGTCAAAAACTAACCCCTTTAATTCCGCGCCTGCGAGGGCGCGGAATTTTATCAAAGCATTAAAATTTCATCCTTCAAATAAAATTTTAACCTTCGTTTGGCTAAAATACCGCTTTAAATTTAAGGATCAATCATAGTTAAAGAAATATATTTTATCGTCGTATCGGCTATCATAATATTTTTTGGGCTTGCTACCATTGCGCCCGATTCCGCGCTTGTAGGCAGCGCAGGCAATGCCATCCGCTCGTTTAATACCCAGCTATTCGGCTATTTTGCATACATCTATCCGCTATTTTTGCTCGCCTTAGCATACGTAGCCTATAAGCATTTTCGCGGTTTTGACTTTAGATTTTTTGAGTTTAGCATCGGAGCCATTTTGCTGTTTTTTACTATTTTGATGGTGCAGTCGAGTCTCTTTGGCGCTAGCGGTGGAGCAGTTGGCAGCTTCGCGGTGGACGGACTTAGGCGAATGATTGGAAGCGTCGGCGTGTGGATTTTTAATATTACGATTTTTGTGCTTTCGCTAGTACTTATATTCGAAGATCGTTTTACCGACATCATCAAAAACTGCTTTATTGGCTCAAGAGACGAAAGCTCACAGGATGGAATTGGAGATGATTTTGCTAGCGATGCGGATACGGCGCAAAGAGGCGGGCTCGCAAGGCATTCGTCTGCGCGAGGATTGAGAGGTGCGGAAAATTTTAACGCTTTGGATAACTCTTTGAGCGCAGAGGACGATTCGGCGAGACAGAGCGGTTTTGCGGAGCAGGACGCAAGCGGGCGCGGTTTTGAAGGTGAGCGAAATTTTCAAAATTTAGACGATGCTCGCGAGCCTGAGTCTGGGCAGGATTTCAGTGATGCGCAGGGCCTGCAGGCTTCCGCTGAACGCGAGCTTAAAATGCCACAAAAGGGAAAGCCGAGCAGGCTAAAAAGGGTCGAGCGCCTAAGCGAGGTCGCCGAAAACAAAAGGCTTTTGGATCAGCTCGATAAGGGCAGGGTGGCTAAGCCCAAGGATTTTAAGCTGCCGCCGCTTGATTTTTTAAACCCGCCGCCTAAAAAGAAAAGCAATATCGACGAGAGCGAGATCGATCGTAAAATTTACGACCTGCTCGATAAGCTGCGTAAATTTAAGATCGACGGCGACGTGGTGCGAACCTACTCGGGCCCGGTCGTTACGACCTTTGAGTTTCGCCCCGCCGCGCACATCAAGGTAAGTAAAATTCTAACGCTGCAAGACGATCTCGCGATGGCTCTTCGGGCGCAGACCATCCGTATCCAGGCGCCGGTTCCTGGCAAAGACGTCGTAGGCATCGAGATCCCTAATCAAAATATCGATACGATCTATCTGCGCGAAATTTTAGAAAGCGACGTGTTTAAAAGCGCCTCCAGTCCGCTTACGATCGTGCTTGGCAAGGACATCGTGGGGCAGCCTTTCGTTACCGATCTTAAGAAGCTGCCGCACCTTCTCATCGCAGGCACCACGGGAAGCGGCAAGAGCGTGGGCATCAACGCCATGCTGCTTAGCCTTTTGTATCGCAACTCGCCCAAGAGCCTGCGCCTTATAATGATCGATCCGAAGATGCTCGAGTTTAGCATCTACAACGACATCCCGCATCTGCTAACGCCCGTAATCACGCAGCCTAAGCAGGCGATCATTGCGCTGAGCAATCTTGTTTCAGAGATGGAGCAGCGCTACTCGCTCATGGCGCAAAACAGGACGAAAAATATCGACAACTACAATGAAAAGATGCTGCGCGAGGGGGGCGAAATTTTGCCTTACATCGTCGTTATCATCGACGAGCTCGCGGATCTGATGATGACGAGCGGCAAGGATGTGGAGCACTACATCGCGCGTCTGGCGCAGATGGCGCGCGCCAGCGGCATCCATCTCATCGTAGCGACGCAGCGCCCTAGCGTGGACGTCGTCACGGGGCTGATAAAGGCGAATCTACCTAGTCGCATCAGCTTCCGCGTGGGCTCGAAGGTCGATAGCAAGGTGATTTTGGATCAGATGGGCGCGGACAGCCTGCTTGGGCGGGGCGATATGCTCTTTACGCCGCCTACCGCGCCGGGGCTCATCCGCCTGCACGCGCCGTTTACGACCGAGAATGAGATCAACAAGATCGCGGAATTTTTAAAGGCGCAAGAAAGCGTCGTTTATGACGAGCGATTTTTGATCGAAAACGAGGGCGCCAAGCAAGAAGGCAGCATAATCAATCCGCAAAATATCGTGCTTGACGAGCTTTACGACGAGGCAAAGGCGATTGTTTTGGAGGAGGAGAAGACCTCGATCAGCTACCTGCAGCGCCGCTTGCGTATCGGATACAATCGCGCCGCGACGATCATCGAGCAGCTCGAACAGATGGGCGTTTTAAGCGAGATCAACGCCAAAGGTCAGCGCGACATAATCAAATGAGCTTTAAAATTTCGATGAAATTTAAGCGGCAAAATTTTGAAATTTATTGGATTTGCGGGCGCCGGAATTTTTAAAATTTGATGGGTCTATGTCGATAGAATTTTAAATTTTAGAAATTTTAAAATTTATCGGATTTGCCGCGGCGGAATTTTAAAATTTTCGGCCCCTGCGGCGGATTTAAATTTTAAAATTTGCGCA
Source organism: uncultured Campylobacter sp. (assembly GCA_963530195.1). Classification (GTDB taxonomy): domain Bacteria; phylum Campylobacterota; class Campylobacteria; order Campylobacterales; family Campylobacteraceae; genus Campylobacter_B. The sequence goes on along the minus strand of CAUSCW010000022.1, from coordinate 3,553 downwards.
CCTTGCGGCTCATGCTCGTTTTCTTGTGGCTATGGCAAAGCGGCGATTTTGCACGGATGCGATCGAAGCATTTTGTGGCGTAGCGGCAGAGAGATGCTTCAAAAGTAGGCTCGGCGCAGTGCAAACAGCGCGTTTTACAGCTTGCGTTTACGGCGTGCGCGCTGTTTAAATTTTATAAGGCGCAAGTTAATGTGCGCTGTGCTCTTGGCGCTAAATTTCAATCGCGGCGTGAAATTTTAAAGTGCAAACGGAGTAGAAATAGGGCGGTTTTAAAATTTAAAAATTGATTGTAAAAATTTTGCGATTTAAATTTTATAAATTTATAGAGCCCCGCAGAATTTAAAATTTTGCTTCTTTTTGAGCTTTGTAATTTTGAAATTTTAAATTTGCCGCAACAGATTGAAATTCTAAATCGCACCGCGCCTATCGGCAGACGGCGTGTGCGGTATAAAAATTTAGATGCCGTACACTGAAAGCTGATGCGGAATTGCTGCCGTTCGTGGCGGCTGATTTGCAACGCGAGTGCTCGCACTGCACACGCTAGAAACCGTTGTGTAGCAAGTTGCTCGACAGAAAGCTGTTTGGCGCGCGGTATTTTGTCGGGCGTGTTTTGTAGTGCAACTGCATTTGCGGTATGTTTTGCGAGCGAGTGCTTACATACTCTGCGGCGTAAAATTTTGAATGGAATTTGTTTAGCTGCGCGTATAAATTTAACAAATTTGCGCCGTAGCGGCAAATAAATTTAAAACGAAATTTCGTACCGCCTGCGGTACAAGCGCGTTTTACGGCGAAGTCGCATTTTGCAGTGCGGCTGTATTGTAAGATGCGGCGCGTTTTACGTTGTCCGTGCGCTGAAAATCGATCGGCATGCGAGCGTTTGTAATGATGTTGCGGCGTAAAATTTTGCAGCTACCGCGTGCTAAAAGCCGCCGCGATACGCCTGCCAGAGTAGAATGCGCCCGCCTATGTATTAAAAGATAGTGCGAAGTTGCGCTCTACGGTGCGGCAGCGCGTGTCGAAAGGCTGCGCGATACGCGAGAGCAAAATGCACGCTTAAAAAGCGGCGTGAGATCGCGCTTCGCAGCGTTCTATCCACAGCGTGCGTCGAAATCGTCGCGATATGTTAAATAGAGCGTATGCACAATGCACGCTTGCGGGATAGCGCGAGATCGTAACTTGTAGCGCGCTACCCTGCAGTGTACGCCGAAAAGCCGCCTATGTGTGAGAATAAAATTCGCGCCGCGCGTCAAAGATGCACGATCGTGCTGCGTGCTAAAAGACAATACGAGGTCGTGCCGTACGCTTTTTAAAAGGCGGTGCCACGATCGGCGCCGTGCGCCGCGGGTGCGATGCGAGGTTTGAGCCTCGCGTGGCAGACGAAGCATGCGCGACGCATGTAAATGCGAATAAATTTTAAAACGGAGAGATGATTGAGAACCGATAAATGGCTATATTACTTCACCTGTGCGCTCATTACGATCGGCATGATATTTTCGCTGTCGCTGAGCTCATATACGGTGCTTCTGCTGGGTGCTACACCACTGCATTTTTTTTATCGTCAGTGCGCGGTAGGGATCGCGTGCATCGCGGTGATGTGGATCGTCTCTCGCGCCGATCCCGATAAATGCCTAACGCCGGTGTGCATGTCGCTTTTTGCGATCATGGGGATTTTGATGCTTGCGATGGGCTTTTTACCTAAATCTTTGGTCGCCGACGTAAACGGCGCGGCGCGCTGGATCAGACTGCCGTTTTTTAACCTCGCGCCGGTGGAATTTTTCAAGGTGGGCTTCATCTACTTTTTGGCGTGGAGCTTCTCGCGCAAGCTCGATCACTCCAAAAAAAGCATCGGGCGCGAGATCGCGACGCTGCTTCCTTACGTAGCGCTTTTTGGATTCGTCGTAATCCTGGTCGCCATCGTGCAAAACGATCTAGGGCAGGTCGCGGTACTGGGGCTTACGATGATTTTTATGTCGCTTTTCGCGGGTACGAGCTTCAAGCTCATCGGCTTTAGCTTTATGGGGATTTTGGGGCTTGCTTACGTTTTTATCGTCACGAGCGCGCACAGGGTCGATCGCGTGCGCTCGTGGTGGGGCGGCGTGCAGGATTTCGTACTGTCGTTTATGTCGCCAGAGACCGCTGCCGGGCTGCGTATAGAGGACGCTAGCGCGCCGTATCAGGTCGGACACTCGCTAAATGCGATAAACAACGGCGAGTTTTTCGGACAGGGGCTTGGGCTTGGAAGCTTTAAGCTAGGCTATCTAAGCGAGGTACACACCGACTTCGTGCTCGCAGGTATCGCCGAGGAGTGGGGATTTATCGGGATTTTGCTCATCGTGGCGCTATTTTATGCGATGCTATTTCGCATCTTTCAGACCGCGAGCAAGTCGCCGAGTAACGTAAATTTCCTCTTTTGCCTCGGTATCGGCTTTATGTTTTTCTTTTCGTTTATTATCAACTCCTACGGCATTACGTCAATCTCGCCGGTTAAGGGTATCGCCGTGCCGTTTCTAAGCTACGGCGGCAGCCATCTGCTTGCGGCGTCATTTGCAGTGGGGCTCGTTTTGATGGCGTCGAAAAGGGCGAAATTTTAAGGCTTTTGCGGGCTTTGGAGCGAGTGCGATTTAAATTTAGGCGTAAATTTAGAGGCGAATTTTGCGTTTGAAATTCTGCGCCGAAGCACGCCACGGCTTAAATTTAAGCGCGAAATTTTATAAATTTAAAGGAAAAGTATGGTCATAGCAATCAGCGGCGGCGGCACCGGCGGGCATCTGATAATCGCTAAAAATTTAGCCGCTCATCTTGCGAAGCAGGGCATCAGGGCGATCTTCATCGGCTCAAACCGCGGGCAGGATCGCGCGTGGTTTGAAAAAAGCGAGCTTTTCGCGCGCACATATTTTCTGCAAAGCTCGGGCGTCGTCGATAAAAAGGGCTTTGCCAAGCTAGCCTCGCTGCTAAATATCCTGCGCCTTTCGCTTGCGGCGCGTAAAATTTTAAAGCAAAACGGCGTCCGCGCGCTCATCAGCGTGGGCGGATACAGCTCGGCGCCGGCATCCATCGCGGCGATCCTTTCTCGCGTGCCGTTTTTTATCCACGAGCAAAACGCCGTTTGCGGGCGGCTCAATCGCCTGCTGAGACCATTTGCGCGCGCGTTTTATAGCTCCTATGAAAAACCTGCGTTTGCTTATCCGATCGCTGATATTTTTTTTGAGACGGCGCGACTGCGCACGGCGCTTAAGAGGGTCATTTTTTTGGGCGGCTCGCAGGGGGCGAGCTTTATCAACTCGCTTGCCGTGGAGCTTGCGCCAAAGCTTTTGAGCCTCGGCTACGGCGTGATCCATCAGTGCGGCGAGCGCGAGTTTGAGCGCATCTTGCAGATCTACGCGCAGCAGGGCCTGGATGTACGGCTCGTAGGCTTTTGCAAAAACATGCACGAGCTCATCGCAAGCGCCGATATATGCGTCGGACGTAGCGGCGCCAGCACGCTGTGGGAGCTCTGCGCAAACGGCCTGCCCGCGATATTCGTGCCGTTTCCGTTCGCGGCGGCGGATCATCA
>CAUSCW010000021.1:0-31136 GCA_963530195.1 uncultured Campylobacter sp. | reverse complement strand
GTAGCCTCGCTAAGCGCAAGGGCGATCTTGACCGCGCCGTTGCTGTCGTTGCACTGGCCAAGATCGATATAGCGTGGAAGCTCGGTGTCTGGCACGTTTCCGAAATCCACGTCGTTGAAACGGAATTTGCCGCAGCTGGAGGTCAAAATCACGCAGTCCTTCGGCAGGCTAAGCGCTAGCTCGCGGTAATACTCGCGTCCTTTGCCCGGCGCGTCGCAGCCTGCGATGACGAAAAAGCGGCGGATTTTGCCCGATTTGATCGCGTCTAAAATTTGCGGCGCGAGGCTCAAAATCGTCTTATAGTGTCCGCCCGTCACCAAGCTCTCGTCGCTGTCCATACTCACGTCGCCGTACGCAAGCGCGCACTCGATGAGCGGCGTAAAATCGTCGTTTTGGATATGCTTGATCCCGTCTGTGCCCGCGATAGAGTAGCCAAACAGCCTGTCTGCGTAGCTACAGGACGAGCGAAGCGGCACGATGCAGTTCGTGGTCATCAAAATAGCGCCTTTAAATTCGTTAAAAAGCTTGGTCTGATCAAACCACGCCTTGCCGACGTTGCCCTTTAGATGCGGATACTTGCGAAGCTGCGGATAGCCGTGCGCAGGAAGCATCTCGGAGTGAGTGTAGATATTGATGCCCTTGCCCTCGGTCGCTTTTAGTAGCGCCTCAAGAGCATGCAGGTTGTGTCCGCTAACCAAAATCGCCTTGCCCTCGACCTTGTTTTGACTAACCTTAACCGGGGTCGGTACGCCGAATTTTGCGGTATGCGCCTCGCTTAAGATATCCATCATCTGCACGCCTGCGCTTCCGACGGCCATCAGCTGCGCGATATGCTCGTCAAAGTTAAAATTTGAGTTCGTCAGCGTGAAATACAGCGTATCCGCCATAACGGTATCGACCGCGCTAGTATCGGCGCCGAGCTCGTGCGCGTGGTGGCGGTAGGCGCTAAGGCCCTTAAGCCCGAAAACCATAGTGTCTTGAAGCAGGCTTAATGTGGAATTTTTGCCACAGGTACCGCGGTCTTGGCCTTTGGCGCCGCAGCCCTCGGGCGCGCTCATTTGGCACTGATGACAGAACATCTCTAGATTGTCGCTCATAGAAATCCTTTATAAAAAATTTAGTTGGTAATTTTAAGATTTTATTTAGGCAAAAAAATTGATTATAATCAATAAATGGTTAAATTTTATCAAATTTATTTACAAAATGAGAACGATTTGAAATTTAAATCTTTGCGGTATGCGGTGCAAATAGCGCAACGAGCGTGCTGCTGTGAAGCAAACGCCTATAGCCGTATACTATCGCGAAGTAAACGCTTACGACCAAATTGCTGCCGAGCACGCGATTTTGCGACGAGACGTTCTCCTCTAGTCGAGTGTCTTGAGTGAAATCGTATTTAAGCCGACCTAAACGCAGCTCTGCATTATAGCCTAGCACTTAATCGGAATCTACGATATGAGTTTAAATATAAGTAAATTATTATAAAATCTTTAAAATGTTTAATTAAATTTTCATTTAAAGGTTATTATAATTAAACAATTTTTTTATAAAAACCAAACCATAAAGAAAGGAATCGTATGGGAAAGCTAAATTTCAAAGGAGCCCATGTGTTGTCTGCAGCAGTTTGCGCCGTGCTATTTACAAATGTCTGTGAAGCACAGTATATAGAACCCGGCAAAGTAGGCGATATAAAAAGCTGGGAGACGGACGAGTATAAAGCATACTGGGGTCTAAGTAGCATGAACGCATCGGTAGCCTACGCCAAAGGTGCCACCGGTAGAGATGTAAAACTGGGCGTAGTCGATTCGGGCATGCTTTTAAGTCATCAAGAATTCGCAGGAGGTAGAATTACGGGGGCGACCGCGAAGGGCGAGTATTCCAAAGACGGCATGCGTTACCCAGACGCAGAATTCGGCAACGCGCCCTTTAAACAAAAAGGCAGCGACGAAAAAGACAAAACGGACAAGGGCGAATTCAAAAAAGGACAAAAATTTGAAACTAACGGTGATTGGATAGCCGGCATAAACGACTCGCACGGTACTCACGTAGGAGGCACGATAGGGGCAAATCGCGACGGAAGCGGCACGCACGGAGTGGCATGGGAGTCGAGATTATACTCGGGAAATACAGGCGGAAACGACGGCATGACCTACGGTCCAAATCAAGACTATGGGTACTTCTATGCCGTATATAACGAGCTTGCTAAATCGGGCGTAAGAGCGATAAATAATAGCTGGGGATCAAATAGAAGAGTAAATTCCTCCTATCCGGGCGCGGAAGGTTACAGCGGGATCCCCGGTACGGCGGCTAATCCTACTAAGCCTAATCATCATCTATACCTCAAAGATATAGATACCGCTAAAAAAGCTTATTATCAATTTGTAGTGGACGGCCAAAAAAGCTTCATAGACGCCGCATACGAAGTTGCTAAAAAATACAGAATAATCCAAGTCTTTACCGCGGGCAATAGAGACGGCATGGAGGAGTCCTACACAAGGGCGATGCTGCCGTATTTTCGCCCCGATGCGGAAAAGCTATGGCTAAACGTAACGGGACAAACTGACGGCAATGCCCAAAGATTTAATACCGCGGGAGATTCTAAATGGTGGACCATAGCGGCACCCGGAGTAAAGATAAAATCCTCTATCGTGGACGTCAAGACGGGCAAAGCAGGATACGCTTCTTGGGGCGGCACGTCGATGGCGGCGCCTCACGTAACGGGAGCTTTGGGCGTCATAATGTCTAGATATAGCTATATGACGAACGAACAAGCAAGAGACGTCTTGCTAACGACGGCGAGACAGACGAAGTATTCGTTCAAAAAGGGCGATACTAGCAGGCTTTCGGGCTGGACGAGCGAGCTTGGAGTGCCCGATAAAAGATGGGGCTGGGGCATAGTAGATCTCGGCAAGGCGATGTTCGGACCGGGTCAGTTTCTAGGGAAATTTGACGTAAATATGGACGTAGATGACGTCTGGTCCAACGACATCTCGGACAAGGCGATAAAATTTAGAAAGACCGAGGACGATGCGGATGCGGCGGCTTGGGCGGTGCGCAAAGCACAGCTCGATGCTAAGGGCGGAAATTTGACCGCAGAAGAGAGAGCCGAATACAATGTAGAGCTAGCCAGAGAGCAAGCGCGAGCGCATAGAGCGGCGGAAGGCTATAAAGGAACGCTAATAAAAAGAGGCGGCGGCACGCTAACGCTTGCGGGCGATAACACCTACAGCGGCGATACGATCATAAAAGGCGGGCAGATCACGGCGCTAAATCAGTCTTTAAAAAATAGTAAAGTGACCGTAGAAAACGGCGGCGCTTTGAAGATCAAAAAGAGCCTAACCGTCCAAGAGGTCAAAACCGACATATTCAATAAGCCGAAAGAATTCGTAAATAAAACCAGAACCGCCACCTCAGATACCGTCACGGCGACGATAAAGCAAGGCGGCAGATACGTCGTATCGCACGCGGGTATAGTCGGCATGTCTTCGGCAGGAGCTACGAATTTGAACCTCACGTTTGAAAAAAATTCCATCGTAGATCTAGAAAATCCTCTTTTCGAAGATGCGCAAAAGATATATAAAGACCCCGCAAAATCGAAGAAGTATTGGGTAGAGGGCAGCTTCAGAGGCTACGATCAGACGATCTTAAGAAAATATGCGTTTTTTGATTTAGTTAAAAATTTTAACGACTCCAAGCTGGAGCTTACTTTCAAAAAGGGCAGCGAAGGCATGGTGGATTTCGCAAAGGGTAAAAATCAAAAACTGATCGCCGCCGCCATAGAGGGCTCGAGCAATCAGCCCGCCTTAATGAGCGTTTTTAGAAGCAGACCCGCGGTGCGAACGAGCGATCTATATAGAAATTTCATCTTCGCTACGCCGCAACAAGCCTCCGATACGCTAAAAACGTTCGCGAACGAAGCAAATTTCGTCGCGCAAAACGCGGCCGTGATCGATAACGTACTGATCCGAAACGCCGTCTTAAGTCGCAAAAGAAATTTTAACGCGCTAAGCATGGACGAGGAGACGGGGATCAACTTTTGGGCGAACACCGAGGGAAACGTCATGAAATTTAACTCGGATGAGGGAAACAGGGATTTCAAGTCCGCGTCCGTGACGCAGCTTGTCGGCTTAGACGGCGCGCTGAGTGAAAACTTAAGACTGGGAGCCGTACTGGGCACAGGAAAAACCAAAACCAAAGAAGACGGCAGCAAAGAGTTTGATCACACAAACAGACACGCGGGACTTTACGCGCAGGTGGGCTTAGAGTCTATTAAATTTGATCTAGGCGCTGTATATACGGATATAAAACGCAAAAAAACCGGCAGCTCCACGATAGTGCAATACACCGCTAACAACGGCGCTAAGAGCAATGAAAAGCTCATAAATATGTTTGCTAGCGCGACATACGGCGGCTTTAACGGCGAAAATTTCGAGATAAATCCGTATTTGGGCGTCTCTCGCATCTACGCTAGAACGGGCGGCATGAGCGAAAATGTGGGTCCGTTCGTGATGAGCACGGATAAAAAATCCAGAAACATGAATATCCTAACGGCGGGCATCAGTCCGAGCGTGCCGTTTAAAATAGGCGGCATGAGCTCGTACGCACAGCTCGATCTAGCCTACAATAGATTTTTCGGCGACACGAGACCGGGCGCGGGAGTGAATGTCGCAAACGCAGGATACGTGGATTTGGAGGGCAAAGAGCTTCGAGACTTCGCCACCGCGGGCGTGGGCGTGGAGACTATGATATTTAAAAACACGAGCCTTAGGCTATCGTACACCGGCGCGTTCGGAAATGACGTGAAATCAAATAGCCTAAACGCCAAGATCGAGGTTTCGTTTTAACCCGCTTCGCCCGACTGCAAAGCGGCGCAAATTTTAAAACCTTCAAAAGCAAAACGGCGGACTAGAGTAAAATTTACTTTAGCCCCCGCGGCGCTTGAAATTTTAAAATTTAACCGCAGCAAAATACACATAAAATCGCTAAACTGGGATATTTGCGTAGTTAGAGAAAGGTGCAAGAGCCTATTTTAATGCAATCTAGACATAAACTATTTCGGCAAGGTGAAGCGCCGAGCCCGTCAAGCGCTTTTGTAGACGGAGTGATCAAAAAATAGACAAGATAAATTTAGCCGCATATCCTATCGCACAATGAGTTTTGAAATTTCAAGGGGACGAATTTCACTTTTAAAATGGTAATGTGGGCCAAAGCAGCAAAAATCGCGAAGATAAGGCGCCCGCCAAAGCCTTAAAAGCAGGCCCCGTAAAACTAAATTTTATTCTTTGCAAGCACATGCACGACCGACGCAAATAACGACACTTTTTGCAACAATAAAATTCTAAATCTAGGCTTTTGTAGAGGAAAATTTTAATTTTATTCGTATTAAAATTTAGGCTAGGAACGCAATTTAACAGATGCTTTCAAACATCGTTAAATCTAAAGGTATTTTGAATACAAGTGGCTCCGGATGCTGGATTCGAACCAGCGACCAAGCGGTTAACAGCCGCCTACTCTACCGCTGAGCTAATCCGGAACGCGTAGAATGGATGGTGCGGATGAAAGGACTTGAACCTTCATGCCGTGAGGCGCCAGATCCTAAGTCTGGTGTGTCTGCCAATTTCACCACATCCGCAAAAAAGAAAGCGCATATTAGCCAAATAGCTCTTAATATGAGCTTAATATGGTGCGCCCAAGAGGATTCGAACCTCTGACCTACGGCTTAGAAGGCCGTTGCTCTATCCTACTGAGCTATGAGCGCAAATTATCGAATCAGTGGTACGCTCGAAAGGAGTCGAACCTTCAACCTACAGATCCGAAGTCTGTTGCTCTATCCAATTGAGCTACGAGCGCATAAAGTGGGGTGAGTTGTGGGAATCGAACCCACGACCCTCAGGACCACAATCTGATGCTCTAACCTACTGAGCTAAACTCACCACAATGGTCGGAGCGAAAGGATTCGAACCTTCGACCCTCTGGTCCCAAACCAGATGCGCTACCAGCCTGCGCTACGCTCCGAAGATTTTCGTGGATTGAATGAAAAGCGTATTATATATATTTTTTCTTAAATTCCGCTTTTTACGGCTCTAAATTTAATAAAATTTAGCAAGTCTCATCTGTTTTTCTAAATTTTTCAATAAAATTCGCATCAGCGCCAGTCCCTTCGTGCGGTGCGAAATTTCAAATTTCACCGCAGCGGGCAGCTCCCCGATCGTGCGGTCAAATCCGCGCGGAATAAACATAAAATCGTATCCGAAGCCGTTTTGCCCCCGCTGCTGCGTTATCGCCGTGCCGTGCATGAAGCCGTGCGTACAAAACTCGCCCAGAGCGCATTTTAGCGCGATCGCCGCCGTGTAATGCGCGGGGCTCTCCTTTAGCCCCAGAGCGCGCAGGCTAGCGGCTAATTTCTCGCGATTGCTCGCATCCGTTGCACCCGCTCCACTAAAGCGCGCCGAAAATATCCCCGGAGCCCCGCCCAGCGCATCCACGCAGATACCGCTATCATCGCTTAGCACAAAAAATTCGCTCTGCAATTTTTTAATTTTTAGCGCCTCATGCACTGCGCGAACTTTAATAAGCGCGTTTTGTTTGAAGCTCGTGCCGCACTCATCGATCTCAAAAGGATCCAGCACCTCGCGGAGCGCACACACGTCGTATTCCGTGAAAAATTCTTTTATCTCTTTTACTTTATTTTTGTTGCTCGTCGCAAGTAAAATTTTCATCCTCGCTCCTTAAATTTAAGCCGCCATTTTACCCAAAATCAAAGAATTCGTTACGATTTTTGGCTATAATCGGCGCAAATTTCATATTATTTGAGGTCTAAGATTATGCTAAAAAGCGTCCTTCCGCTTAGTTTTATCATCGCTACGAGGTTTTTTGGATTATTTATTTTGCTGCCCGTGCTTAGCCTGTATTCATTGAGCTTACACGGCGCAAACGCAAGTCTAGTGGGGCTACTTTTTGGAATTTATGCGATTATGCAAGTGATTTTGCAAACGCCATTTGGAGTGCTAAGCGATAAGATCGGACGTAAAAGAACCCTTGCTATAGGGCTGGCGCTTTTTATCGTAGGCGCTTGCGTTTGCGCGGCGAGCGAGAGCATTTATACGATGATTTTTGGGCGTTTTTTGCAAGGCTGCGGTGCTGTAGGAGCCGTAGCTACCGCACTAATTAGCGATTTTACGCGGGAGGAAGAGCGCGGTAAGGCAATGGCGGTAATGGGCGCGATGATAGGCGTGAGCTTTGGCGTAGCAATGATTTTAAGTCCGCTTTTAAGCGCCAAATTTGGACTTGCCAGCCTATTTCATCTAAGTTCGGCGCTTACGCTTTTATGTTTAGTACTACTTTTTTTCGTAGTACCTACCGAACCGCATATCCGCTCCCTGCGCCAAAAGGTCCCGCTCGGCTCACTTTTGAGTGACAAAAATTTAATGCTTATGAATTTAACGAATTTTTTTCAAAAAGCTTTCATGACGGCAGCATTTTTTCTAATTCCAATTTTGCTCGTGCAAAAATTCGGACTTTCCAAAAGTGATTTGACCAAAATTTATGCTCTAGGCGCGGTCTTTGGCTTTACTGCGATGGGTGCGAGCGGCGCTTTAGGTGAAAAGCGCGCGCTAGCTAAGCAAATTCTACTCATCGGGATCTGCTTTTTCATCGCTTCGTATTTGATTTTTGCGTTTGCTAGCGGGGCGAGCGCTTTCGTGGTGGGCGTGATGCTCTTTTTCGTGGGATTTAACGCGCATGAGCCCATTATGCAAAGCCTTGCGTCCAAATTTGCCAAAGTCGCTCAAAAAGGCGCCGCGCTTGGGATTTTTAATTCGTTCGGATTTTTTGGCAGTTTTTTGGGCGGGCTATGCGGCGGCGCACTTTTTGGCAAAATCGGCATTGAAGCGCTAGGCATTGGCGTCGCGGTTTTGGGCGTAATCTGGCTTGTGCTACTTTCTAGGCTGAGCGATCCAAAACTATTTAAGAATTTATACTTTCCTAAAGGCGGCGATTTTTCCGCACTACAGGGTGTCAAGGGCATTATTGAAATTTACGAGACCGATGGCGAACTCGTTGTGAAATTTAACTCGAAACTGATAAATGAAGATCAAATTTATAAAATCGTAGGAGGCAAATGATGGAATTTGAAAAATTTGAAAGCGCGATGGAGCGCTTCGCAAACACGGTGCAAAAGTCCTCGCGCATCGAAAAAGTCGCGATCACGCAGGCGCTGGGGCGTATTTTAGCAAGCGACGTCGCAGCGCCTTTTAGCACTCCGCGCCGCCCGACCGCCGCGATGGACGGCTACGCGCTAAAGGGCGCGGATCTAAGCGAAGGAGCGAAATTTAAGATCGTCGGCACGACGCCTGCGGGCAAGATGCCTAGCGCCGCGGCAAAGGCGGGCGAGTGCGTCAAAACCTTCACGGGCGGGCTCATGTGCGAGGGCAGTGACACGCTTCTGCCGATTGAAAACGTACAGGTACAAGGCAGTGAAATCGTCGTCACAAAGCCCGTTTCCGCGGGCTTTGCCGTGCGCGCAGCGGGCGAGAGCTACCGCGAGGGCGAGCTTTTGCTTCGTAGCGGCACGAAGCTCGGCTTTTCGCAGATCGCGCTGCTAGCAGAGCTTGGTCTATTTCACATAAGCGTATTCGTCCGCCCAAAAGTAGCGATCCTAGCCACCGGCAGTGAGATCAAGGATCTGGGCGAAAAGCTCGAAAACGACGCTCAAATTTACAGCTCCAACCACATCGCGCTTGCAAATTTAGTAACGCAGCTAGGCTGCGAAGCGATGATAATGCCTCTAGTACGCGATGACGAAAAAGAGCTAGAAGGCGCGATCTTATCGGCTTTACAGAGCGCCGACATACTTCTAACCAGCGGCGGAGTGAGCGTCGGAGACTACGACTTCGTGCAAAGCACGCTGCAATCAAAATTTGAGCTCATCGTAAAGGGTGCGGCGATCAAACCGGGCCGCCACGTGCGCGTAGCCAAAACGGGCGAAAAATATATCTTCGCATTCCCGGGCTTCCCGCTCTCGGCGCTCATTACGTGCATTTTGTTTCTGCGCGTATATTTGCAAAGATCCTTCGGCGTGCGCGAAAACACGGAATTTAGCGCGATCTTGGATCACGACTACGTAAAAAAGACGCCGTGGCTTGAGTTTATGCCTGCGCTCTTGCAAAACAGAGAGGGGCGGCTTTTTGTTAGCCTGCAAAGCAAAAAACAGGGCTCCAGCGCGATTTTGAACAATTTAGACGACGATAGCGTCCTGCTAGTCGCGCCGCTTGAGGTTAAAGAGCTCAAAAAAGGCGAGCTCGTGCGCGTGATCTCGGTACCTAAAATTTAGCGCGCAGCGGTTCGGCGGCGGTTGCGGCGGCGGACGAAATTTTAACTGTCGCGAAGGTTAAAATTTTGCCGTCGCGAGGCGTCAAATTTAGCCGCAAAGGCTCTGCTTCGGGGTTTAAAAAGTTGGAATTTAGACCCAAATCGCACGCCGCGATAGGTTCATTAGAATTTTTACCGCGTGCCGTATCAGAGCAAGCAAATGCGCTAAAATTTTTTCTACCGCGTAACTTCATCCCAAGCTGCTTCGCGAGCAAAATTCGGATATTTGCGGGAGATCAAGCAAAAATGAAAGATAAATTTTATGGCGCTCCGGCGGGCGTTTTCGGCGAATATAAAGCAGGCGTAAAATGAGTCAAACTCACCCTTTTAAGCCGATTTTCGATGAGAATTCTAAAATTTTAATCCTCGGCTCCTTTCCCTCCGTCGTTTCTCGTAAATTTGGCTTTTACTACGCAAATCCGCAAAATCGCTTCTGGCGCGTGCTGGCGCAAATTTTAAACGCGCCGCCGCCTGCGAACACGGAGGAAAAGATAAAATTCCTGCTCGCCCGCGGCATCGCCATCTACGACGCTGCGATCTGCTGCGAGATAAAGGGCTCGAGCGACGCCAAAATGACCGCCGTCGTGCCAGCAAATTTGGAGCCGATCTTTAGCGGCGCACGCATCGTGCAAGTGTTCGCAAACGGCGGCAAGGCGCATGAAATCTGCGAAAAACATCTAAAAACTCAAATTTTAAACGCAACGGGCAGAGAGCCGATCAAGCTGCCATCCACAAGCCCCGCAAACGCAAATTTTAGCTTTGAAAGGCTCGTGCGCGAGTGGAGGATAGTAGCCGAAGCGCTAAAGGAGGGTTAAATTTAATGTCTATAAAATTTGATTGTAAATAGTCTTTACATAAAATTTAGTATATGGTTGGAAGATACATCTAATGGTTTATAAGGTATAATTGTAATATCTGTTAATAAACAAGGAATAGTATGAGTAATTTATCGTATAACGTGGGTAAAGTTATTGATTTGGCTAAAAAAAATGGTTCTGCTCTTATTATTGCCGCAGTATCTACCTTATATAAATCAAAGGCCGAATTAGCTTCACATTTTGTACATAGGTTTATATATGAAAGATTTAAAATTAGATTAAACGATTTTGTTCATGAAGAGAAAGAATTAAACGATGAAAAGAATAGTAAATTTTATGAGAATATAAGTAGCGATAATATCAATATTCTTTTTGATTTATTGGAAAAGGCTAGACTATCAACTTATGACTTACACGCAAAAATATTAGCAAAATTATATGGTAAGTTATTACAAAATGGTAAGCTTGATTATTACGAACATGCACTACTTGCCAATATAAATTCTCTAAGTGATTTAGATTTTATATATTTTTATGATCTAATTAAAAATAAACCAAATAGCCCATTAATAACAGATGACGATTGTGAATATATAGCAATTAATAAATTTATACAAATAGGAATTTTGTCAACGACCGGTATAACTTATTTTGGCAGTAATAACAATGAAAAAGTTCCTATAAATTTTCAAACGAATTGCTTTTCTGAATATTTATTTGAAGTGCTTAATTTGATAATGTCATCTCGCGATGTAAAATAAATTATTCATAATTCAAGAGGCTTTAAATAACCATATCTATATTAAAATGAGAATAATCGAAGTAAGCTTTAAAACAAGGAAGTAAAAAATATGAGGATTCCGCTAAATTTATCAGGTTTAACTCAAAAATTAAAATTCATCTTTCTGCTTCCGTTTTTAGCGCTGGGCGCGCAAGCTCTGGAGCCAAAAATCGTAATGCAACCTGAGCCGGTCCTGAAAAACGGCCTGTATTTTGTAGCGGATAAGCCCTACAGCGGGACGCTCAAGGTGCTGCATTATAGCGCCGAGGATCTCTACGACGTAAATTTTATGGGCATCGTCTACCCTAGAGCAAAGCCGCTGCCGCCCACGCTAATTCGCGAGATCGACGTAAAGGACGGCACCGCGGTGCTTCAGCGCGATTACTTTGACGGCAGAGATAAGCCCTCAAACGAATATCCGCTAAAAAACGGCCTGTACGACGGCGTCGCGAAGAGCTACTACGCGGACGGCGGCGAGCTGAGATCGCAGAGCGAATACAAAGCCGGCAAGCGCGAGGGCTTTTACAAGCTGTATTATCAAGGAAGCGGCAAGCTAAAGCAGCAGGGCGCGTATAAAAATGATAGGCGCGAGGGCGTTTTCACCGACTACTACGAAAGCGGCGAAGTAAGCGCGCGTCATCCGTATAAGGGCGGGCTGCGAAACGGCAAGGACGTGGATTATTACGAAAGCGGCAAAGTGCGTGGCGTGCGGAGCTACAAAGGGGGCAAGCGACAAGGCGTGGAGAAATGGTATCACGCAAACGGCGCGCTAAGGCAGACCGGCGCATACAAGGATGACCGCAAACAGGGCGTTTGGAAGTTATTTTACGAGGACGGCAAGACGCGCGTAGTCGAAAATTTCAAAGACGGCGAGCACGACGGCGCCGTGCGCGAATACTACGGGAGCGGCGCACTGCAGGGCGAATACGAGTTTGAGCGCGGCAAGCAAACGGGCACGAGTAAGCAATACTACGCAAGCGGCGCGCTTGCGGCGAAGGTGATGTTCAGAGACGGGCGCAAACACGGACTATACGAAACATATCACGAAAACGGCGCGCTCAAGGCTAGAGTGACATTTAAGGATGGCCTGGAGACGGGCACGGCGAAGCACTACTACGCAGACGGCAAGCTCGAAGCCGAGGGCGAGTTTGAGCGCGGCAGGCTCGTGCGCGCCAAAAAATACGACGAAGCAGGCAAGCTAATCAGCGACAAATCCGATAAAAACGGGCTAGCAAGGGAATAAAGCGGGCTAAATTTTAAAATTTTAAATGGGTTTGAGGCTTTGAGTGGGCTTAAAATTTGAAATAGGGTTTGAATTTTAAGCAGACGCGACTTTGAGTTTTCGGCGGCTGCAGCTTTGCATTTTCAATATTGGCTTTTTGCTTTAAGCGAGCAAGATTTTGCGTTTTTAAGCGCGGCTTCACGTCTTAAATAAATTTAGCTTTACCTTTCGAGCTAGCGCGGTTTTAAATTTTATTGAGTATGTCTTTGAATTTTAAGCAAGCGAGCCTTGCGCTTTTGGTTTTCGACACATATACCGCGCCGTCAAGTGTCGTCTTTAAATGATGTGGCTTTGTATTTGTAGAGCGACGTGCTGCGTTTAAACGAGTAAAATTCTACGCCTGGCGGCTTTATACGGCGCGCAAATACGGCTCGGCACTTTAATTAACGAGGTTTCGTGCAGCGCAGCTCGCCGCGTGGTTCGAGCCGATGCGGTTAAAATTCCGTGCTATATTTTGGCGCACGTAGTATGCGGGTGCGTCCGGCGTGGCATAACTTGGCTTTCGATGCGGCTCGTTTTTTTCGGCATGACCGAGCTAACTTTGGCACGGCACAAATTTTAAAATTTAAGGCGGAATTCCAAGCTGAAACGGCGCTAAAATTTTAACCGCCGAAAGGGTAAATTCGACGATCGATTTTCGTTAAATTTAGCCTGCGGTTCGCAAGTCGCAAGCCGTACTATTCAGGCCCAAATTTCAAATTTACCGCGACCTTGTCTTTGGCGCGGCAAATTTAATCTAGCTGATATTTTAAAATTTACCAACCGCTTTATTAAACAAAATTTTACGAATAGGGCATGGGTGAACAAGGCAGGGAGGCAGAGGGTGCCTCTCTATATAATTACGGAAGCAAAGAATGCGCTGCTTATTTCGGTATGAAAATTTCATGGGCTTATTTGCAACTTTAAAATTTTGCGTGGTGTTCACTCGTAGCGTTAAATTTCAATACGCGGGCAGTGGAAATTTTAAAAAAGCAGAGCTAGATAAAGCGAAATTTCACATAAGGTCTGTGTAACGCGGTATTTGCGCACAAGATATAAGCGCTGAAAAGGAGAAGCATTCGGAATTTGGCGCGTAACGAGCGGTGAACTATAGTCAAACAAACTTCAAATTAAAAATCTTAAATTTTAATCCGTGGACGCCAAATGGGTTCAAAATCAAATTTGCGTAAATTTATAGCGCGGTAAGCCGGGAGCGCTCTCAGAGCACTACAGGCCGTATAGCGCAGTATTTGTGCGGCAAAATACAGGCATTGAAAGACGTAGCCATTTGAAATTTAGCGCGCGGCGGTCATAGAGAGCCGAAAATGCAGCACTCGAAGCTGTGTAACGAAAGCCCAAATCTACCCGCAGCAGCCGCAATCGCAGCGCGAGGAGGCAGCGGGGTGAAGCTCGCTGATGTAGAGCTTTACGGAGTCAAGTCCTTGCTTTTTCGCCTGGAAGTAGGCGTCGCTTGCAAAGCCAAAGTCCGCAAAGCGCAAGAAATTCTCCACGTAGAACTTGCGCGCATTTTGATGATCGACATAATAGGCGTGCTCCCAAAGATCGCAGGCTAAAAGCGGAATTTTACCATGCACGATCGGCGTATCCGCGTTTTGCGTCGTGATGATTTCTAAATTCGTGCCGCTCTCGTCGCACGCAAGCCAGCACCAGCCGCTGCCAAAAAACCCCATCGCACGCTTTAAAAACTCGCTTTTAAAATTTTCCATCCCGCCGAAAGCCTGCGCTAAAGCGTCCTCCAGCTCGCCACTAGGCTCGCTGGGCTGCGCGATACAATCGAAGTAAAAATCGTGGTTGTAAATTTCAGAGGCATTGTTAAAAATACGGCTAAAACCTAGGCAAATTTGATAAAGCTTTGAAATTTGCAAAAACTCGCACTCCTCTCCGCGAGCCTCCTTGAACGACTGCGTGATGATCGTAAAAAGATCCGCGTTTTGTATCGGCGTATCCGCAATATCTCGATTTAAGGCAGAGACGTAGTCCTCGTAAAGCCCGCCGTGATGAAATTTTAAGCTTTGCAAGCTCGCGATTTTATTCGTGCGCGGATTAAAAGGCAGCGCCCTGGACCTAAACACTAATAATCCTCGCTGTCCAAATCGCTATAATCGTTGAAACCATCGTCGTCTTCGTAGCTGTAATCGTCCTCGTCGTAGTTGTAGTTGTAACTCTCGTCGCCTCCGATTAAATCATCGTCCTCGTATTCGTCCTCATCGAACTCTTCGTCTTCGAAGTCATCGAAATCAGCCATTTTGCTCTCCTTTGTCGTTGGAATTTACTTTTGATTTTACGCATTCACTTGCTATTTCCGGGATATTTTCGATATAAACGCTCTGCGATGGGAAGGCAAACGATAGCCCGTTTTGCTCCACGATCTCCATTATTTTAAATAAAACATCTTCTTTGGTTTGGATGAAATTTGCCCATATTACGGTTTTTGTGAAGCAGTAAACTAAAATATTAATAGACGAATCACCAAAGCTATCTAGCGCCACGAACATAGTGCTTTTATAGCCCGCTAAATCGTCGATAGAGACCATATTTTGCCTATAGCGCATACGAAAATCTTTGGAATTTAATGCTGTATCGGCAGATTGAGCGATGCCCGGGTGAGATTTTAACATCTCTTTTATGTCGTTTACGCACTTTCGCAGTTGAGCCGTGCTCGCACCATATTCGACGCCCACGGTAAGCTTTAAATTCCGCCCTACCTTCCTGCGGCTCCAGTTTTTGATATTTTGCGCCATTATGTTGGAATTCGGCACAAAAACAAGAGCGTTATCAAAGGTCCTGATCGTCGTCTTTCTAAAGCCCGTTTCTACGACGTTTCCTTCTATGTCTCCTAATACGACCCAATCACCTTGCGAGAATGAATTATCAAATAATAGCATCACGGATGAGAAGAAATTTGCGATGATGTCCTTAGTCGCAAACGCGATCGCAAGTCCGCCGATTCCAAGCGATGCCATAAGCGCCGAGATATCAAAGCCTAGACGCTTTAGCACCAAAAGCGCGGCGATGATGATTACGATGATGTATAGAATTTTAACGACTAGATTTATGATATCTTTTCTGACGCCTTTTTTCGTGATGTTTCCAAGCACGATAATACCGTAACCGTCGATGATTTCGATAATGAGCCATGCCCAAAGCACCACGTAAACGATCGAGAATAAATTTGCAAATTTTATCGGCACAGGCGCCGGATAATAAAATATACTAAGACAGATATCAACCGAATAAGCGATCAGTAAAATACCCATCGGACGCTTTATGATGCCTACTACTTGCGTTTTTAGAGTTTCGCTATCTAGTGAAAAGCTTTTATTAAAGAATTTAAATACGAAATAGATGATGTTGGCAAGCAGTCTGCGAAGCGAGTAGAAAAATAGCGTAATCAGCGTGATTAGAATGAGCTTGCCGAAATTTACGTGGCTGAGCTTAAACGGAATTTTATCGTTGATATAATCGATCACCGACTTAAAATTTAAGCTCGTAAAAACCACGCTGCTTGCGAGTAGATCGCTATTTCGCGATAGATACGTAAGCACCTCGTCGTAGGTCTGCTTGTCGTTTTTCAAATCGTTGATTTTAGACTCTAAGGCGTCTATCTGCTCTTGACTGCTTAGATTATTTTTCAAATCATTAAGTTTGCTAAAATCCCTAGTTTGGATATTTAGTAGCGTACTACTCAGCTCACTTTCAAGCGCGCTTCTGCTTGCGCCGTTTACAAACATATCCTCAATTTTCATAAGCGAGGTATAAAAGATCTCTGCCATCTCCATTTTTTCTAAATCTGCGCTTGCATTTACGTATTCGGGAGAGCTCTGCTTTTTAGCATATTTTTTTAGCGTAGTTTGGATGTTCTTTTTATTTTGCGCATACGACATTATGCTTTCGATATCCATATCCTGCTGCGTAATCGCAAAAGGCAGGCGATCAAAGAGCTTAGCTTTATTGCGATCGATGGCGTCCAGTTCGTTTTTGCTCGCGTTGGCGTCGCCGCCGTTAAGCAAAGAACTGCGCTGCAAATTTAGCTTTTTAATCTCTTTGATTACAGAGATAAGCGTCTCGCCGTTAGGAGCTTTTTTCTGCGAAGTCTCCGTTTTGGCGACCTTTTCTGCGATCATATTTATTACTTCAGTTTTATTTCCATCCTCCGCACCGAGGGATTTGGATAGAATTTTAGCGACTTCCTTTTTGATCTCGGTTTTGTTGTTTTCTAAAGTAAGATTTGCCTCGGGCGCGGAAGAATTTGTCTCTACAAAGCTTCCCTCACCGGTCGTGTTGAGGTCTGCAAACGCTAAAGCGGCGCTAAAAAGACTAATCGTTAAAAAGCTGATTATAGATTTTTTCATAATCCATTCCCTTATTTAATAGCGTAAAATGCGCGCCTTCGTCGTCGTAGTTGAATAGCTCACCCGTTTCAATGACGTAGTGCCAGCCGTAAATTTTAATCTCGCCGTTTTTGTAGGCGTCTTTGATGCCAGGAAAGCTAAGTAAATTTTGCATGGAATTTATAATATTTAGCCGCTCGGTGATCCACTCGCGCTTATCGGCGCCGAGGTCTTTTAGCTTTTCGACCTCGTCTTTTACAGGCTGCATTAAATTTAGCCAGCGCCTTACGTTTGGAATTTTTTCAAGTTTTTTTGCGTCATAAAACAGCGCCGCGCAGCCTCCGCAGTTGCTGTGCCCACAAACGATGATATTTTTGATATTTAGCGAATATAGCGCGTATTCAATCGCTGAGGTAGTTGCTAAAAATTCCTCGCTAATTCGGTATGGAGGAACGACGTTTGCAATATTTCGCACGACGAAAAGCTCTCCTGGAAGCGTCGAGGTAATTAAGCTTGGCACCACGCGCGAGTCAGAGCAGCCGATAAAAAGCGTGTGGGGCTTTTGATGATTTGCCAGACTCCCGAAAAGCTCGGCGTGCTCGGCGAAATTTTCTTCCATAAATTTAATAGCTCCATTTATTAACTGGCTGGGCATACTTTCTCCTTAAAAAAGTCGGGAATTATATATTACTTTCATAAATAGATAGAATTCTGCGAATTTTTAATTATATATTTACCAAATTTTCGCTAAACTCCCCGCTCATAAATCAAAAGAAGGAGAAAAATATGAGTCTATATGACAGACGAAATTACGCGGATGGCTACGAGCTATCGGACGCATCACTGGAACAAGGACGAATCTCTCAGACCATTAAACAAACCTACGCGCTTCTAACCGCTTCGATGATAGCTGCGGCGGCAGGGGCTTTTGTGGCGATGAGCTTTGGTGTGAGCTTGGCTATTCATCCATTTTTATATCTAGTACTTTTAATGGGGCTGATCTTCGGTATGCAAGCAGCCGTAAATCGCGGCGCCAACACGATCGCGCTGGTTTTGCTTTTTGCATTTACCTTTATTACCGGTCTTACTCTAGGTAAATTGATCGCTATTTATATCGCAGCGGGCGCTGGAGACGTAGTAACGCATGCGTTTGTAGCTACGGCGATCACTTTCGGTGCTCTTACCGTTTATGCGATGAATACAAAGACAAATTTCGATTCTTGGGGCAAGCCGCTATTGGTATCGCTTGTGGCTATTATCGTGCTAAGCCTTTTGAACTACTTCTTTTTCAAAAGCACCGTGCTTGATATAGCGATTTCAGCTTTTTCGGCTTTAATCTTTTCGATGTATATCATCTACGATACTAAAAATATTATAAACGGCACCTACACTTCACCAATAATGGCTGCCGTAGATATGTATCTAAACATCTACAACCTCTTCCTTTCGCTGCTAAGAATTTTCGGCGCAAGTAGAGACTAAATTTTACGCACCGCTTCGCGCGGTGCACTCTTAACTTAAAATTTATAAATCTTTTATTATAATCGCAAATTCAATTTTTTCAAAAGGTTTTATAGTGACTACGTTATTTTTGGTTTTACAGGTCGTCTTCGCCGTGATAATTACTATCTCCGTTCTGCTGCAAAAGAGCTCTTCTATCGGGCTTGGCGCATACAGCGGAAGCAACGAAAGCTTATTCGGAGCTAAGGGTCCGGCGGGGTTTTTAGCTAAATTTACTGCTGCAATGGGAATTTTATTCGTGATAAATACACTTGTGCTTGCGTATTTCTATCAGCAAGATGCTAAATCTTCCGTAGTTGATCGCGTCAAGATCGAAGCAAATGCTACTAAATCCGTGCCAAACGCTGTCCCTGGCGTGCCATCCATCCCAGCTTCAGGCGCAAAGCCTAATTTCGCTCCGGCAAGCACCGAATCAAATTCCATAATTAGCGGCGAGACCAATGCGACGGATATGAAAATCGAAGCACCCGCAGCTCCTGCGACCGATACTGCCGCAGCTAGCGCGTCTGCTCGGTCGCAAGCATCAAGCGCCGCAAGCGATACCAATGCGAGCGCTGCTTCCGCAGATCAAAACACAACCAAATAAACTCTAAATTTTAAAATTTAAAAGCGCAAAATCCGCGCTTTTAAATGCTATTCTTATTTTTTTAACGCTATAATTTCGCAAATTTTATTTAAAGGATTTGAATGCTAGAAGCTATCTACAAAGAGCAAAGAGCAAACGGCGATCGAGCTATCGAGGCTTTGAAAAAGGACTTTACGACGCTACGTACCGGTAAAGTGAGCGTGGCGATCCTGGATCATATTTTCGTGGATTATTACGGCTCGCAAACCCCGCTAAATCAGGTCGCGACTGTCCTTTCGACCGATGCGGTAACGATTTCGATCACGCCGTGGGAAAAACCGATGCTAAAGACAATCGAAAGCGCGATCGCAGCGGCGAATATCGGCGTCAATCCGACTAACGACGGCGAGAGCGTGAAGCTATTTTTCCCGCCGATGACGATCGATCAGCGCCAAGAAAACGCTAAAAAAGCAAAAGCGATGGGCGAAAAAGCAAAAATCGGCATTCGCAACGTCCGCAAAGACGCCAACGACGAGATTAAAAAGCTCGAAAAAGACAAAGCTATCTCCGAGGATGACGCCAAAAAGGGCTATGACGAGGTGCAAAAGATCACCGACTCTTACTCCGCCAAGATCGACGACGCAGTCAAGGCCAAAGAAGCCGAGCTTTTGAAGGTTTGAGCTGTGAATATAGAAAAAATCTATCGCGACTGCGGTGCATATCTGCAGGGGCATTTTCTGCTTTCAAGTGGCAACCATTCGGAATTCTATCTGCAAAGCGCCAAAGTACTTGAGGATCCGCAGCTCGCGGGACGGCTCGCAGACGAGCTCGCCGCAATAATCGAAAAAGCGGGCGTAGAGTTTGATAGCGTCTGCTCGCCCGCGCTGGGCGGAATTTTAGCGGGCTACGAGCTAGCTCGCGCGGCAAAAAAACGCTTCATCTTTACCGAGCGCGTAGATCGCGTAATGAGCCTGCGCCGCGGCTTTGAAGTGCATAAGGGCGAGAGATTTATCGTCTGCGAAGACATCGTCACGACGGGCGGCTCTGCTCTTGAAAGCGCAAAGCTCATCGAAAACCTAGGCGGAGAGGTCGTGGGCTTTGCTGCGCTTGCCAATCGCGGATTTTGCAAGGTTGCAAATTTGGCTGGCAGTGTCGCTAAAGCTGGCGCCAAGCTGCCCACAGATAAGCCGTTTTTTGCGCTAGGCAATTTCGAGTTTGAAATTTACGAGCCCGCAACCTGCCCTCTTTGTACCACCGGAAGCAAGGCGATCAAGCCGGGCAGTCGCGGAAACTAGGCGCCGATTTGCTGCTAAGAAACCGCAGCGAGATTAAATTTTATTCTCTCGGCTTTAGCGCGCGGAATTTTAAAATTTAATCTAAAACGGATCAAAATGGCAAAACAAAAAGCTAAAATTTCACCGATTTTTCTGCGCATAAAGGCCTTCATCGTCGATCTTTTCATCATCGCGATGCCCCTATTCTACGGCGTTACCTATCTCGTCTTGGGCTCGAAAGAGGCTCTGTGGCGCAACCAAGCCGCGATCGCGCTTATCTGGCTTGCTTACGGCGCTATTTGCGCAGCATTTTATGCTCGCTGCGCTCAGACTCCGGGCTATAAGCTCGCGGGGCTTTATCTCATCGACATTCGTAGCGGACGCAAAGTAAGCTTCTTTAGAGCGCTAGCTCGCTTTGGATGCTTCGTACTTGCGGGCTTTAGCGTCATCGGGCTTTTGATCTGCTTTTTTCGCAAAGACAGATTGAACTTGCACGACCTGCTAAGCGGGGCTGCGCCCGTCGTGCGAAAGGACGCGCAGTGAACGGACAAATTTGCGGTATCGACGAGGCAGGGCGCGGATGTCTTGCAGGACCGCTTTGCGTCGCGGGTTGCGTCTTGCAGCGCGAGATCGCGGGACTTGCCGATAGCAAAAAGCTAAGCGAGAAGCGCCGCGAGGAGCTCTACGCCCAGATCATCGAAAGCTCGCGCTACAAAATCGTCGAAATTTCAAGCGCACAGGTCGATGAAGCGGGTCTAAGCTCCTGTCTAAGATCGGCGCTTGAACAAATTCTCGCGTATTTTGCGGGTTTTAGCGGACAGATTATTTACGACGGCAACGCAACCTTTGGCGTACGCGGGCTTCAGACGCTCGTAAAGGCCGACGCGCAAATCGCCGAAGTAAGCGCGGCAAGCATTCTCGCCAAGGTCACGCGCGACCGCACGATGAACGAGCTCGCGCGGCGCTACCCGCAATACGGTTTCGCGCAAAACAAAGGCTACGGCTCGCGCGCGCACATCGCGGCGATCGAGCGGTACGGGCTCACGCCTTTTCACCGCGCAAGCTACAAGATCAAATCGCTGCAACCCTCGCTGTTTGATTAACGCGGCAGCAAGCCTGCTTTATCGGCGAGGCAAAACCGCCGATTTCGGTTGATACTCCGTTGGCAAACCGCACCGAAACTCATATTTGAATGCAAAGCACGCCGATTTTAGCCGATACGACAATCGCTAGTTTTGGCTGGCGGAATACGCTTTTTGCCTAGTTAGCAAGAAATTTAATAGCCCACAGCCTGCGTTCTCGGCTATGGCCCACTCTTGCGCTGCTTGCAGGAATTTTAACCGCGCTTTCATATCTCGTAAGAGTCCGTATAAGGTCTAAATTTTATCTAAAACCGCAAGCTCGGCTCGCTAGCTTATCCGCGCCCGAATAAATTTTAAAATTCCGCGCAGCGTAAATTCAGTCCGCGCGCTGCAATGAAGCTTAAATTTCAAAATTTAATATCGACGGTGAGATAGAACATTGCACTTTAAATTTAAAATCCACGTAAAATTTTGAATGAAATTTTGATATAAAAAAGGCGGCTAAATTTTAAAATTTCATCAAATTTAGCCGCGAGATGAGGTGCTTACTTTCTTTCGTAGAAAATTACTAAAGCGTCTTCTGCCACCCTTTTACCAGTGAACGAACTTGTTTTAATAATATCATCGGCAACATCTTCGGTCACTATAAATTTATCCGACAAACTTATGCTTTTATCGGCATTCACGATAAAATTTAGCTCAATAACAGCTTTTGATGGATACTCTACTTTTTTGCGTCCAAAAACTGCATCATATTGCTCTACTGTTAGCTGCGAGTAATAGACGGCTTTCTTAAGATATTCTATAATATAATCAACGCTATATTCTTTTTGAAATTCCCCTTTTAATTTATCGTCACAATCAACTATCTTGTCTTCATCGTCGAATTCTATTTTGCCTTTAGTTTTAAATGTTTCTTGGAATTTTACCTCATTGAGTTTGCAGTGTTCTTTTGCTAGCTTAAGCAGGCCTTGCTCATCATAGACTTTACTTTTGTAATAAATCATAGCATTATTTAAAGATGTATCCAATGCTCTTTGTTTATAAGATTTAAGGCTCTCGGTTTTATCTTGCACTATCTTTGCTTTCATGCGCTCCATATCCAAGTCGCAGACCATCTTGACTGTCTTTAATCCGCCGTTTTCTTCTTTACTCCACGTAACACTTTTGCAGATTTTCGAGCCCTCGATCGCCGTGCCGATACTCATCGACTTAAAATCGGGTAGAGTGTAGTTTTTTACGAGCCCTACCTCATCCTCGCCGCATCCTGCTAAAAACAATGCCGCAAGCACGGCGCTTAGCACATATTTCATCTTTAACTCCTTGAGGTGAATTTTTTAGAAAATAATGCTACCCCCCCCCCTGCTTAAAAACGGGTAAATTTAGAGCTTAAATTTTAAAATTTCGCTGCCAAAATTCCGTTCTCTCAATCCACGAAATTCTGCGCGCCGCAATTTTACCGTGATAGTTTTGCGGTAAAATTCCAAGATAAACCGTCCGCATCGCATCGCCGAAATTCCACGCGCTGTTTCGCGCGCAAAGGCGGTAAAATTTAGAAATTTTAACCAAACTTTCGCTATCATCACGGCTTAAATTTTCACCCAAAGGAAACCGATGTTTGAATGGATCGCCTCACCCGAGGCATGGATCAGCCTGGCGACACTCACGGGACTTGAGATCGTGCTTGGCATCGACAATATCATCTTTATCGCGATTTTGTGCGGCCGCCTGCCCGAGGCACAGCGCGGACGCGCCCGTATAATGGGGCTCGCGCTTGCGATGTTCACGCGCATACTGCTGCTTCTTAGCCTAAGCTGGATCATGGGGCTAACCAAGCCGCTATTTAGCGTGCTTGCGCGCGATTTTAGCGGACGCGACCTCGTGCTGATCGGCGGCGGATTGTTTCTGCTCGTAAAATCCACGCTCGAGATCCACTCCAGCGCCACGGGCGAGGCACACGAGCGCAGCGCTAGCAGCGGCAAGGCAAGCTTCGGCGGCACGCTCGTGCAGATCGCCGTTTTGGACATCATCTTTTCGCTCGACAGCGTCATCACCGCCGTGGGCATGGCGCAGCACCTGCCCGTGATGATCCTCGCAGTCATCATCGCCGTGGGCGTGATGATGCTCGCTAGCGGCGCGATCGCGCGCTTTGTGGACACAAACCCGACGATCAAAATTTTAGCGCTTGCGTTTTTGATTTTGGTGGGCGTCTCGCTGATCGCCGACGGGCTGGGCTTTCACATACCTAAGGGCTACATCTACTTCTCGATGGCGTTTTCGCTGCTGGTGGAGCTCATCAATATCCAGATTCGCAAAAAATCTGCCGCGAAATGATCGGAGGAATTTTGCTAAATTGAAAGGCGTGAATGGGGTTTGCTAAACTTCTTTCGCCGCGGCAGATCAAGCTTGCTCGCGGCACGGCCAGGGATTTAAAGCTAGAGCCCGCGGCTGCAGACACGGCGAAATTTAGCTTTACGCTGGAGCGCTTGCGCTTTGCGGGAAATTTGGACTTAAAGCGCGACGGACTTTATCTTCCGATACGCGAGGGCGACGAGCTGGCGGTGATATACGAGGCTTCAAGCTCAAATTCCAGCCGCGGAGCTTTGAGGGGCTTAAATTCCGATCGCGAGGCTTTAAGCAGCGCCGATTTAAGCGGTGAAAATTCCGCAGAGCGCCCTAACTGCGAAGTTTCAAGTAGCGGAAATTCCACTGTCGCAAATTTAGACTACGACGCACATAGCGATACTGCGGCAAGTGCGCACCAAAATTCTACAGCATCTGATTTATCGGACAAAGATCGTAGCGGTATAAATTCCGCCGCTTTGAGCCTGATCCGCGAAGGCTTTAACGAGCAGGCGAGCGCCGATACGAAGTTTTATGCTTCGAATTTAAATTGCAAAGATTTAAGCGGCTCCCTCTCTTTAAATTCTACTCGCGAGGAGCACGGCGCTTCGGCAAACTCCGCCGCATCTCCGCTAGACTTTGTCAATCTAAGCCTGGGCGCGCAGCGCTGGAGGGACGCCGGCAGCACGGCACTCGCCGCGATATTCGCAGCCTTCGGCGTAGCGCTAACCGCGATGAGTATCTACTGCATAATCTTCATCTTTGATGCAAGGGCTCCTGCGGGGGCGATAGCCCTGCCCGTCCTCATGCCTTCTGCGTATTGCAGCTTTAGGTTTATGCGAAGAGACTGGCGCGCCGCGAAGTTTGGACGCATATTTGCGGCGCTTCCGCACTCCAAAGAGCCCAAGCGAAGCGGCGAAGCGAGCGGCTACGCCAGCGGCGTGCGCGTGCTGCAAAGCGGCGACGTTTATTATTATGGCTTCGCGCTGGACGGGCTATATTTATCGGGCGACAGCAAGTGGCAGATCGTCTCCGACGGGATACTCACAGATCAAAATTTAGCGGAGCTCGCAGACGGCGAGAATTGCACGAAATTTAAAAATTTAGACGCAGAAAATTCCGTAAATTCTACGAGTATTAAGAATTTTGCGAAATCGGCAAATTCCACAAGCTTTGTAAATTCTGCCAACGCAGCAAATTCTATAAATTCCGCCAGCTCTGCCGAAGCCGCGGCACCCGCCAAGGCGAAGGACGCCTCGCAGAGCTTTGAGCTACAAAACGGCGATATTCTCCGCGCTCGCTACAAAGACTACCACGTTAGTGGGCTTTGGAATCAAAGCCGTGGCATGAAGCTAGGCGATACGCGCAGCGGACTTCGGCGCGTAGTAGATTTTATCGCGACTGTGGCGCTGCAACTCGGGCTGCGTCTAGGCGGTGCGCTCGTGCTGACGTGGCTCGGCGATCACATCGGTGGCTCCTTCGGCAACGCCCTAAGCTTCATCGGATTTTTGCTGCTGCTTAGCCTTATGCTTTGAAAGGCGATTTCAAACGGCAGCCTCACGAAATTTTGCAACTTCAAGGAATTTCAAATTTCGCAATTTCGCAGAATTACTCGGCGAGCGGATTTGGATTTTAAATTTTAAGGCTTTTGGGCTGTAAATTTAAAAGCGTAGAATTTCAAGGCACGGAATTTTAATTTCAGAATTTTAAATTTTGCGGCGCAGAATTCCGTAGCATGGATTAAAATTTTAAATTTCAAAACGCGCGGAATTTCAAGGCGCGTGAAATTCCAAAGCGCAAAATCAAAAAGCGGAAATTTAAAATTTCAAATTTCAAGGCACGCGAAACCGCAGCACGGCGTGTGAGATCGTAGCGTGCAAAGCTGCGGCGAGCCGTCCGCTAGCTCCAAATTCTTTCGTTTAGTTTTAGGTTTTTTACGATCGCTAAAAAATGCGAAAGCTCGCGCTTGATTAGTGCGGCAGGATCGCGACGCAGCACGCTTTCGTCTATGTCGGGCTCGAAATTATCACAGCCCGTATTTACGAAAATATAAATTTTGCTATCTGCGAAGCTAAGGCTAACGGGCGCGGCCACGGCGCCTGCGAAGCGCAAGAGCCTCCGCATAAAGGCGGGCGTTAAAATATACATCGCGCCCGCCGCATCCTCGCAATACACGGCGAAGGCGGCGTTAAACTCTGCATCGTCCATATCGATCCTCTTTAGCCCGAGGGTGTTCGGCGCGCCGGCGCAAGCGGGAAAGATCAGGATTTTGGCGCTTATGCGTTTGTTAAATTCCGCGTAGAAAAAGGTGTCTAGGATTTCACTTTCCAAAATTCTATTAAACAATTTCACATCGCAAAATGCAAACCTCACGCCGTCATAAACGCCCGAGACCCTGTCGTTGCCGCCTAGGTATCTGTCTAGTCGAAAAAAGAGCCCGGAGAGCTTGAGTTTAGCAGGATCGATATCGCCTGAAATTTCATATCGGTAGCCGAACGCTTTAAAATAGGGCATTAGATAGTGCTCTTTAAAAGCGCACCGAAATTTTACCGAATAATCTCGTTTAAAGATTCTAAATAATACGAATAAGCCAGAAGCAGCCAAGATTAAAATTATAATCGCGAGTAAGATATATTTGGAAATCGTGGGGCGATTTTGTAAACCAACTAGAAATAGGCATATTATAAAAAGACCCGCGGCTTGGATTATCGTAGCTTTTATGGAGGCCTGATCGCACAAAACGGCTACTATAAGAACAACCGTGAATAATCCGATAAACGGCAACAAATCCGCCATGCTTCCTCCGTCGCGCAGTTTGCATACCGAAAACACGCCGTAGCCGAGCATGCACGCCGCCGCTAAGATCGTATTTCTTTTCGCCTTATACAAAAGCCCCAGTCTGATCTGCTCCAGCTCGCTTGCGCTCATTTTGCTCCTTTTAAATTTGAGATGGATTATGACGCTTGCGGGCTTTAAATTTGCTTACGAACGGTAGTGAAATTTTAAAATTTAGACTTGGATAAATTTACGGTTAAATTTTAGCAGCGGATCGTCTAAATGAAGCAAAGGCGGAATTTTGGTAGAAATTTAAGTAGCACGAAATTTTAAAATTCCGTGCCGCAAATGGAGATAAAATTTTACGAACGCGTTTAAATTTCGCTATAAAATTTCATCTGCGCGGCAGCGTAAAATTTCGCGAAACAAACGCCGCAGATTATGCTGCGAAATTTAAGGTACCCGAGCGAACGCCGATAAATTTACGAGCGCCCGCGCCGCAAAAAAGCGCCGCACGGATGCCGCTAGAAAAATTTAAATTTTTCTATAAGGCGCCTGTCCGACTTCGTAGAAGTTATTGCCCTCGCTGTCGATCGCTACGATAGCGGGGAAATCCTCGACCGTAAGTCTCGCGACCGCCTCGGGGCCGAGCTCTGGATAGGCTAGCACTTCATATTTTTTGATGCTTTGGCTAATCAGCGCGCCCGCACCGCCAATAGCGACCATATAGACGCAGCCTGATTTTTTCATCGCCTCGACGACGGCGTCGCTGCGGTAGCCCTTGCCGATCATGCCGTTGATGCCTACCTCGTTTATCATCGTCGGAGTGTATTTATCCATGCGTCCGCTAGTCGTTGGTCCTGCAGCGCCTATAGCCTGACCAGGTTTGGCAGGGGTCGGTCCCAGATAATATATCGTCTCGCCGGCTAAGTTTACGGGTAGCTTCTCGCCGCGAGCGAGAGTTTCGGTTAGAGCCTTGTGCGCTGCGTCACGGGCTGCGATGATGGTGCCGCTGATTAGGACGTTATCGCCCGCCTTTAGGCTTTTTACTACGCTTTTATCGAAAGGTGCGGTAATTCTTTTAACTTCTGACATGATTTCCTCCTTATAGTTCAGCGTCGGCATGGCGAGCCGCGTGGCAGTTGATATTAACGGCGACCGGAAGCCCCGCTATGTGGGTCGGATACCACTCTACATTTACCTTAACGGCGGTATTTATGCCGCCCAAGCCCTGCGGACCGACGCCAGTAGCGCGAGCCATCTCCAGCAGCTCATCCTCTAGCTTGGCATAGCGCTCGTCGGGATTTCTGCTGTCGATCGAGCGAACCGCGGCTTGTTTGGCTAAAAGCGCCGCCTTATCCATCGTGCCGCCAATACCGACGCCTACGACCATAGGAGGGCAAGCGTTAGGGCCTGCGTATTTGACCGCCTCTAAAAATACTTTTTTTACCCCCTCGATGCCGTCTGCCGGTACGAGCATTTTTAACACCGATTTGTTTTCGCTGCCAAAGCCCTTTGGGGCCACTTTGATCTTAAGCTTGTCGCCGGGGATGATGCGGGTATTGATGACCGCGGGAGTATTGTTTGTGGTGTTTTTACGCTCAAAAAGTGGCTCTGCGACCACGGATTTGCGCAGGTAACCGCCTACGTAGCCGTCTGCAACGCCTGCGTTGATAGCGTCCTCCAGATATCCACCCTCGATATGTACGTCCTGACCGAGTTCGACAAAAACCACCGTCATACCGGTATCTTGGCAGATCGGCGCGACCTCTTTCGCCGCCAAATCGGCATTTTGTAAGAGCTTGCCTAAGATATCTTTGCCGATGGGCGAAATTTCATTTTCGCGCGCTTTCTCAAATGCCGCACGCATATCGGGCGTGACTTGATAACAGGCTTTTTTACAAAGCTCGCTGACTACTTTTGTAATCTCAGCCGCTTGGATCGTTTTCATGATCTCTCCTTGTATTGAAATTTTAATGGATTATATTCCGTTAAACTAAAAACTTAGTTTAAAATTTTATCTTCATTTAATAAATTTTAACAAAAGGCTAGAAAATAAGCGACTTTTAATCTTTTTATAATAAAATACCGCTTTTCGAATTATCAAATACTAAAAATTTTGCGAAGAAATTTTAAAATCAAGGAAACCTATGAAAAAGAAAACTCTTGTGCTGCTCGTGGGCGCTTGTGTGCTTATAGGAATGATACTTTCTCTTGGGATCGCAGAGATGGTTCACCTTACGGGCACCGATAAATTTTGCGTATCCTGTCATACGATGCAGCCGATGGCAAACGCCTTTCACAACGACGTTCACGGCGGCAATAACCCGCAAGGTTTCAAGGCCGATTGCGTCGCCTGTCACGTCTCTCATGAAAATACCTTTATGTATCTTTGGACCAAGGCTCTAACCTCCGCAAATGATGTCTACAAGACGGTCTTTACCGACGCAGATAAGATCGACTGGCAAGAAAAACGCAAGGAGCGAAATCATTTCGTTTATGAGAGCGGCTGCCTGAGCTGCCATCGAAATTTAAAAGAGCAAAATAATCAAGTAAATAAAGCCTGGCTCGCGCATAGGGATTATTTTGCGGGCACTACCGGCAAAACCTGTGTGCAGTGCCACGAAAACGTCGGCCACAAAAATATGGGTATAGAGATCACCAAATATTGGGATAAATACAACCGAGAAAATAACAAAACCAAGTAAAGGAGAAGCAATGCTAAAAAAAGTCGCTATTTTAATAGCCTGTATCACATCGTTTGCATTCGCAGAAATGCCCGCGCAGCATGCGAATATGTCCGCGTCGGACGCGAACGTAAGCAATTCCGTAAACGTTAGTCTTACGAAGAATTTAAAGGTAAATAGGCAGCTTACGCCGCTAGCTAGACGCTGCGTCGAGTGCCATGCCGAAAAAACTCCGGGCGTCGTTGCGGATTGGAAGATGAGCCGCCACGCTCACGTAGGCGTTAGCTGTACCGACTGCCACTCGCAGCCAGCAGATAGCCCTATGGCAGCTAAAGAGCCGCATCCGAAAGACACAGACAATCATATTTCGGTGCTAGTTAGCCCAAAAACCTGTGCTAAATGCCACAGCAACGAGGTTAAAGAGTTTGAAAACAGCGGTCACGCAAGAGGTGCTATGCAGATGCAAGCCAACAAAGGAATAGTTGATCTAATGTATCACTACGAAGGACGTGATATCCCTGATCTTAAACACGCGCCTGATATTACCGGCTGCTCTCAATGCCACGGCAGCGTCGTTAAAATGGACGAGCATAACAAGCCTACCAAAGAGACCTGGCCTATATATGGCATCGGTACGGTTTATCCGGACGGTGGCGTAGGCGGATGCAAATCGTGCCACTCGGGTCATAAATTTTCGATCGCCGAAGCTCGTAAGCCTGCTGCTTGCGCATCTTGCCACTTAGGACCTGATCATCCGGATATCGAAATTTACAACAACTCAATGCACGGACACGTATTTAACGCTGAAGGCAATGAGTGGAAATTTGACAGCGCTCCTGGTACTTGGGCAGTTCCTGACTACCGCGCCCCTACATGCGCGACCTGCCATATTAGCGGCGGTGTAGGCGATCTAAACTCCACTCACAATGTATCTCAACGCTTGAAGTGGAATTTGTGGCAGCCTAAGAGCAATCTACGCACCGGCGGTAATGAGACCGCGGTAAGCGAGTTTTTAAATACCGGCAAGTTAAACATTGGTAATCCTTTGGCGGGTAACCTAAACGGTCCTGAGGCAGCGCGTGCCGAGATGAAGCAAGTCTGCAAAGAGTGCCACGCAAGCACCCACACGAATAATTTCTTTGAGGTGGGCGATAAGCAGGTACTTCTATATAACGTTTACAACGACGAAGCGACTAAGATGCTAAAAGATCTTAAGGAAAAGAAACTTCTAAAAGATGATCCTTGGGCGGATGCGTTTCAGCGAATCTATTATGTTTCATGGCACCACGAGGGTCGCAGAATGCGCCAGGGCGCGCTAATGGGCGGACCTGATTATTCGCATTGGCACGGCGTATTCGAGGTCAAAAACGACATTAGAGAGATGCGCGAAATCTACGAGCGCCGCATCAAAACCGGCAAGATCGAGGAATAATCCTTCTTAGTCTGCTAAATTTTGCCGGACTAAACAGATCAAGCTTGTAAGCCCCTGCACTTCGCAGGGGCTTTTTTGTTTGGATAAAATTTTGGAATTTTATTTTGTAATCCGCGCAAAGCCCATCGAAAATCGCCCCTAAAATCCACTACAAAATCACTATCTAATTATTTAAGATTATTGAGAATTTATGACGAAAGTAGCTGATAAATTAGAGTAAATTTATCTCTTTGCAATCCAAAATTAGCTACAATCGCGCATATCATTTAAAAGGAATTTTATGGACAAGCAAACGGCATTAGACTTTTTGAGACTTCATCAGCCGATGCCTGCGCAGCTTTCGGATCAGCTTGTGGCAGAGTTTCGCGCGGTACGGGAGTTTTTGCGTGATAATCCCTGCGATGAGGCGCTTGAGCCGCTTTTGCGCTCGCTAAACGAGGGCGACGGCGCAGGTGAATATCCGCTCGTGGACGAGGTGCTAGGTGCAGCGGACGATGCTGCTGCGGTAGCTGCGATTAGAGCGGTCTTGGAAGATCCGAGCACGGGCAGCGGAGCGCGATTTTGGGCGACGCTTTTTAGCGTGAGCTTCGTCCGTAAGGAGCTCATCGCAAGTCTGGAGACATCGCTTAAATACGCAAACGATGATTTGATCGAGCTTACGAAGGAGCAGATCGAAATGTTTAAGCAGCTGACGTAAAGCTGGCTGCATAACTTATAGTTGCGCCTTGCTCACCAGATTGCGCTGCTACAAAGCAAATCCAAATTTATAAAAATCGGCTTAATCGAAGGCTGCTTTTAAATTTTAAAATTTTGCAGTCGCTTAAAATTTTTTAGAGGCGGCGATTGAGCAGGCGGCGCGCTTTATTTTCTATGGGCTGT
>CAUSCW010000020.1:0-31415 GCA_963530195.1 uncultured Campylobacter sp. | reverse complement strand
ACGCGCTTTAACCACCTCATCAACGTTGCGGGCGTGGATAAGAGCGTAGAAGCGATCAAAAAGCTAGACTTCGTGCTCGCAATCGACGTGTATATGAGCGACTTCGCGTGCCTAGCCGACGTGATCTTGCCAGAATCCACCTATTTGGAGCGCGACGAGTCGATTCAAAACAAAGGCGGCACCGCGCCGGGATTTGTGATGCGAAACAAAGCCGTCGAGCCGGTGGGCGATACGAAGTGCGGCTATGAAATTTTTAGAGAGCTTGCAAGGGTGATGAAGATCGATAAAGATTACACCTGGAACAACATCGACGAATACCGAATGCAGCAAGCCAAAGGCAACGCCGAGCTAATCGCAAATTTAATCAAAAACGGCTACGTAAGCTACAAGGTGCCGAAGCTGTATTACCGAGAGCCGAAGCTCGTGGCTAAATTTATTGATAAATATCCTGCTGCGGCGGAGTTCGTGGACGAAAACGGCGAGATGAGCTCGCAGATGAAATTTAAAACTCCGAGCGGTAAGATCGAGCTTTTCGCACCGAAGGTGGAGGAGCTTTTCGCAGGATACGGCTGCTTAAATACCGAGGGTATGGACGTATTCGGCGGGCACAAATACTGCCTCATGACCGGCAAGACCGCGCTTCACACTAACGGCCACACTCAAAATGTCAAAATTTTAAACGATATGATGAGCGAATCGCCGGTTTGGATCAGCCCTACTTCTGCAAAAGCGGAGGGACTAAAGACGGGCGATATCGTGAAGCTTAAAAATAAATTCGGCGAGCAAAAGGCTAAAATTTTCGTCACGCAAGGTATCAGAGAC
Source organism: uncultured Campylobacter sp. (assembly GCA_963530195.1). Taxonomy (GTDB): domain Bacteria; phylum Campylobacterota; class Campylobacteria; order Campylobacterales; family Campylobacteraceae; genus Campylobacter_B. The sequence goes on along the minus strand of CAUSCW010000020.1, from coordinate 30,593 downwards.
GATTGCCTATTTTTATACCACGGCTTTGGGCACGTAAGCCCCGGGCTAAAGCGCACGAACGGCATAGGCACGAACCAAAGCGTCCTTCTCGATCCCGCTGCGGGTCCTGTGGTAAGCACGATGGTAACCAACGTCGGCGTCGATATAGTTAAAATTTGAAAGGGGCGGTTATGAAAAAACTCATAATGATTCACGACGAAAATTTATGTATAGGTTGCCAAGCCTGTTCGGTTGCGTGTAGGAACGAAAGCGGCGTACCGAGCGGCGTTTATAGGCTGCAGGTTCACGGCAAAACAAGCGGCGTTTTTCCAAGCTTAAAGCTCGATTATTCGCGCGCCAGCTGCGTTATGTGCGAGAATAGCCCCTGCGTGGACGTCTGCCCTACGGGAGCGAGCTTTAAAACCAAAGACGGCGTAACGCTCATAGACGAGAGGCTTTGCGTCAGCTGCAAATACTGCATCCTGGCCTGTCCTTACGACGCGAGGTTTGTAGATCCCGTCACGCACGCTATCGGCAAATGCACCTTTTGTTACACTAACCGCACTAGCAAAGGCTTACAGCCTGCCTGCGTAAGCGTGTGCCCAACGGATGCTTTAACTTTCGGCGACGTAAACGACGCGAGCTCTGGGGTAAATAAGCTGCTAGCCAAAACGAGCGTAGAATATCCGAAAGCGTATCTAAACACCAAACCGCGTCTAGCGAATATCAAAAACAAAAAAGGAGGACGCTATGAATAATATGTGGGGCGATATGAGCCAATACTCTGAAATTTACTGGCCTTGGCCGATTGCGATTTATCTATTTTTGGCGGGTCTTAGCGCGGGAGCGACGATGGTGGCGCTTTTGGTCAAATGGAACCGCCACGAAAGCGAGCAAAATTCCATCTGGGACGCGATGATTAGAGCGGGTGCGATCACGGCGCCGCTTACGATCTGCGCGGGGCTTTTGCTCTTGATCTTTGATCTGGGCAAGCCATTTAGCTTTTATCTTTTGCTGATCAAATTTAACTTCGGCTCGGTGATGAGCCTCGGCGTGGCGGCGCTTTTAATCTACGTGCCGCTTAGCTTTGTATTTGCGCTATGCGTATTCGGCGAGGAAATTTGTAAATTTAAACTACTTGCGTTTCTACGACCTATCGTAAATTTACTAAGCTCGTTTGCCAAAGCTTCCAAAGCTTTCGAGCGAGTTTTATTTATCCTTGCTCTTTGCGTGGGCGCATACACGGGCTTTTTGCTAAGCGCGGTGATGAAAATTCCGCTTTGGAATACTCCGGTGCTGCCGATTTTATTTTTGCTGTCGGGCTTTTCCAGCGGCATCGCGGCGAGCATTTTAGTTGGACTTCTGTTTTTTAAAGGCTCGTTAAACAAAGATAGCATAAAATACCTTTTGGTGCTTGATCTGCGCGCGATACTCTTTGAAATTCCGCTTTTGTTCATTCTATTTGTCGGGATGTATTTCGAGGGCGGCACTAGCGCGCTTGCGGCACAGCAGGCTTTGACGCACGAGGTTTACGGCAAAATTTTCTGGATCGGCGTTTTAGGCACGGGGCTCATCGCTCCGATCATCATCGCCTTTACGGCGCTGAAAAACCACGCCTACAAGCCTGCGTTTATAGTTTTAAATTCTTTCGTCGTGCTTTGCGGCGTCATTCTGCTTCGCTACTATATCGTATATGCGGGGCAAGTTTGCACGGGAGCGTAGCCTCGCTCCCGATTTAGGGAGTAGGTTTGAAAATTTTACTTTTAGAAGACGATTTTGAATATAGAAGCAGCGTAAGCGAGTATCTGCAGGAGCTTGGCTACGAGGTGGACGAATGCGAAAGCGGCGACGCAGCCTGCGATAAGATCGCCGCAAATACCTATCACTTGCTGATTTTAGACATCAAGGTGCCGGAGGTTTCGGGCGAAGAGGTGCTCAAATACGCACGCAGCCTCGGCCTTAACACTCCCGTGATGATGATGACCTCGCTCGGCGACATCGACGATTTAAGCCAGTGCTACGAGCTGGGCTGTAACGAATATCTAAAAAAGCCCTTCCACCTAGCCGAGCTTAAATTTAGAGTAAGCGAGCTGATGCGAAAGTACTTCGGCGACGAAAAGGGCGCCGTCAAGATCGCGGATAAATTTTACTACTTCGCAAATTTAAAAATTTTAAAACGCGCGGACGAAGAGATATCGCTAAGCGCCAAAGAGATCAAAATCATAGAATTTCTACTCGCCAATATCAAAAGATTCGTAAGCGTAGATGAACTCATCGCCGACGTATGGGACGGCGAAGCGGGCAGCGTCGATGTGCGCGTGCATATCAGCAACCTCCGCTCCAAAACGAGCAACGACTTCATCCTCTCCAGCCGCGGACTCGGATATAAGATCAATGCTTAAAGGGTTTAAATTTACGCTTTTTAGCGCGATCTTCATCATCGGCGCCTTTATAAGTGAGAGCCTTTATATCATCTATTTAAATTCCAAAATCGAGGAGAGCGCCGACGTCGCCGAGCTGATACAAAAAAGCGGCGAAGCCCTAGCCGGCGCAGATCTGAATCTAAAAGACGAGCTAATCTACGACTACGCGATCCTAAATGCAAACGGCGAAATTTTAAGATCAAACCTCAGCGTGCAACCGCCCGATTTTGCATTTATCACGCTGAAATTCGGCGGGCGAGTATTTTTTAAGCGCCATTTTCTGCATGAGGGCAAGCTATATTTTTTCGTCATCTCAAAAAAGATAAGCTACGCCAAGATAGAATTTATCGCGATCTCCACGATCTTTATCACGATTTTCGTAGCGCTCATCATCGCGCTGTTTAACTACAAAATCATTAAAAATTTCTACGCGCAGCAAAGCAACCTCATCAAGGCGTTTTTCAACGACGCGATGCACGAGCTAAAGACCCCCCTAGGCGTCGCGCTCATCAATACCGAGATGCTTGGACTGCGCGATAAACACACTGCGCGCATAAAATCCGCGCTTAAGCAGATGGTCATTACTTACGAGGATGTGGAGTATTTCATCAAAAGTGGCAAGATGAGCCTAAAAAGCCGTCGCATCGATATGAGCGAGTTTTTGAGCGCTAGGATAAATTTCATCTATCTGGTCGCAAAAAGCAAAAACATAAGCCTGCAATCGCGAATAGCGCCCGACGTGAGCGTTTTTATGGACGAGACCTCGCTTATGCGCCTCATCGATAACACGCTAAGCAACGCCATAAAATACTCGCGCCCCGACGGCAAGATCATCATCGCACTGGAAAAAGGGGTGAGCATAGCGGTCTTTAGCGTGCAGGACTTCGGCATCGGCATAAAGGATACGAGCGCGATCTGGGAGAGATACTCGCGCGAAAACGCGGCTCTTGGCGGATTCGGTCTCGGGTTAAACATAATCGATAAAATTTGCAAGCGCTACGGAATCGCAAAAAGCGTCAGCTCGAAGCTCGGCGAGGGCAGCACCTTTTGCTACAAAATCCCGCTGTTTAAGCAGAAGCTTTTGGACTAAAACGGCACGTGAAATTTAGGTGCAAATTTTAAAATTTTAAAAGTAAAATTTACGCGGCTAGGGCTTTTTAAAATTTCGTTTTGAAGCGGCTTTTCAGCCACCCTTACCTAAACTATTTGCTATATCTTCAGGATTATAACTTACATCATAATCCAAATTTCCGCAATTATCTATATCGCCTATATTTAATCTTGGATATGAATATTTTGATTGTCTAATTTCCGAATTAAACATTTTTTTATCAAGTATCATATTTCTAGCGCTACTATCATAAAAATTGTAATGAAGTATAAAATTATATCCATACGCAATCTTTTTGTCTCTTAATATTATTGCATTATCTAATATAATGATACCGCTCCAACCGTTATTTGCTAAAAAGATAGGTTTGTCAAATCCAGCCACCATTCTATTCAAATCAATTTTTAAATATTTTATCGGATTTGTTTTTTTGATTTTTAATTTATCAAATAATAATATATTTCTAGCTTTTTCATCCAAATCTGATTTATATTCATCATCTTTGATTAAGCTATATAAATCTTTATAGTAATTTATTGTCTTTTCTAGCCAATTATCTAAATTTATATCGTCAGCCAATTCGTAATATCCAATTTTAATCTTGCTTTTCATTGACGAACCATATGCATAAATTCTTGCTTTATCCATCTTTTGTTCATATATTAGTTTCTTATCTAAAAACTGAACTATAGCCCTTCTATAGAACTCCTCTTTATCTAAAATTCTATTCTCGGCTAAACAATAACCTTGTTTGTATTTGTTATAGCCAAAAACGGAAACGACGGCGAAGCCTCGCGAAGTGGAATAATCGGGGATTATACGGATAAATGCGGCGCAGAGTATTATTATAAGAAGTAGCGCTCCAGCTAGCACTTTAAATTTAACGGATTTATAAAATTTCATACCGACGCTCCTTTTAAAATTTAAAATTTCAGTTGTTTGCTCAGCTTTTCAGCCGCCTTTAAACAAATCTTCTCTTACCAGGCGATCCGCTATTTCTTCGATATTGTTTTTATAAATTTTAAAATCGCTATTGCCGCATGTATCGATTTTTAAATAATAATTCTTTTCGCGCGATTCATTTTCTATGGTGTTATCATAATATTGTTTCCCTTCAGACAAATCTTTTATGGTATCTCCTTCGTATATCGTAATCGTGGCATATCTAAATTCAAAATTATCATACAATATAAAGCTTTTATCGAAATATAAAATATATTCGCGCAAACCGCCGTATTCTACTATAGGCTCTTCGAAGCCAGCCATTTTATTATTTAAATTTATCTTTAGCTTCTCCGCGATATCTACGGGCTTTATTTGAAATTTCTCGACAAAGATATTTCTATATGGCCAAGCGGCTTGATTTTTACGTTTTTCTATATCGTATTCTTTGGATAGAACCTCCAGCCAATCATCGTTATTAAATTTATCCGTCTCATAAAAGCCTACCTTAACGGCAAATTCTCCATTGCCGTAGTTGCAAGTCTTGCTGCCGTATACATAGTAGCATTTGTCGGTAACGACGGCTTGAAACAGCATACGTCTATTTAAAAGATCTAAAATTCCGCGCTTAAATCGCTCCTCTTTGGGTAAAATTCTATCCTCTTTTAGGCAGTATCCTTGCTTATATTTGTTGTAGCCAAAGATAGAAACGACAGCGAAGCCTCGTGAGGTGGAGTAATCGGGGATGATGCGGATGAATGCGGCGCAGAGTATTGTTATAATAAGCAACGCCCCTGCCAGGGCCTTAAATTTAATAGACTTATAAAATTTCATACCGACGCTCCTTTTAAAATTTAAAATTCCAGCGTAAATTTCCGCGATCTTGCGATTAAATTTAAAACGCTCGCTCGCCGCGCTGCCGCCGCCGCGACGAAACAAACAAGCGATAGGCGCCTAAATTTAACCTCGCCGCTAGCCTTCGCGGTGCAAAATTATATAGCCCAGCTTCGTGCCGTTTTCATCCGAAAACGCCCTCACGTAAAAATAATGCCCATCCTTTTTGATAAAACTCTGCGCCCCAAAATCAAGCGTCGCCAAAATCGACAAAACGTCGTAATCCGGCGCGCTGTTTACGACGATAAAGTCCTTGATAACGCCTATTTTATCGTAGAAGCAGTCGGTCTCAAACCTCTTATCTACGAGGATAAAAATATCGTTTCCCATGCGGTTGATCTGCGCAATGACGTGCTCGAAATCGAGCATTATCTCGGCGCTTCCGATAAATTTACCGTCGCTAAAAACCGGCGAAATTCCGCGCATGAAGACCCCGCACCGCCCCATCTCGACGAGCGCTTTTGGAAGCAGACTATGGCGGATCTGCAAAAGCGAATGGCGAAACGAGCTCAGATCGTCGTTATAAAATTCGTCGCTCCAGCTCCTAGCCAGGCTTCTGGTGTTTTGCGTATGAAAATGTATCTTCACGCCCGTATAAAAGGGCACCGCGCTTAAAATATCTTTGTATTTTTTCGTCACATCCATGCACTCGCCGTGTTTGCCGCTCTCAAAACAGCGCACCACGTCGCTGTTTTGCGACAAAATCAGCGAGATCGCAAAGGCGTTTAGCTTTTCTTCGTCCACGATCTTTTCAAACAAACTCGCGCTAAAATCGAACTGCTGCTTGATTTTTATCTCGTTTCCCTCGCTTTTAAAGCGCAGGTAAAACGCAAAGGTAGCGACACAGCAAGCAAGCGCGAAAAGGCTTAGATATTTTTTGGATCGCGCGCCTATCATCTGAATTCCATCTTTAAATTTGCTGCTAAAACCTCTGCGAATTCGCTAAATTCCGGCAGATCGAGTTTGCCGTTTCGCATCTTTTTTCCCCAGACGGACTCCGGGAAAAAGCTGTCGTTTTTAAAGCGCGCTTGGACGTGAAAATGCACGCGCGGCACGTAGTTGGCGAAGCTTGCGATGTTGATCTTATCGGGCGCGTAAAACTCCCGTAGGCTCTTTTCGCACTGAAGCACGGCGCGCCACAGATGCGCCAGCGTCGCCTCGTCGCAGTCGCTAAGCTCTTTAAATTTCGCCTTCGTAAAGACCTTCACCCACGGCACTTCGTGCCCCTCGCGCTCCACGTAAATCATCTCATCTTCGTAAATCATCGCTTCTCCTTGAAAATGGAATTTTAATGCAAAGCCCATTAAAGCTCGGTAAATTCCTCTTACATAAATAATATACTAAAATACATTAATTAAATATATCTATAAAATCTCGATATATTCGTGATTTTTATGTTATAATTCTATCTTTTAAAAGGAATATATATGAAATCAGTTTGGATAATGATCCTATGCGCCGCGGCGATTTTGATGATTACGATGGGCATTCGTATGTCATTAGGTCTTTTCGTGCGGCCCATAATGCAAACAAATTCCCTATCCATCGCACAAGTAAGCTTTGCGATGGCAACTACGCAGCTGGTATGGGGCTTTTCGCAACCGCTTAGTGGGATACTTGCAGACAAGCTCGGTGCCTACGTCGTGCTGTTTTGGGGCAGTGTGCTTTTGGCGATTAGTTGCGCTCTTGTGCCGTTATTTAGCAGCGAAAGCGCGCTCGTATTAACGATGGGCTTTGCGCTTGCATTGGGGCTTGGCGCGGGTAGTTTTCCGATTCTAATGAGCCTAATGGCAAAGCGCCTGCCATTTTCTATCCGCTCGGTTGCTAGCGGAGTGCTAAATGCAGGCGGCTCGTTCGGGCAGTTTTTATTTGCGCCGATGATTGGGTTTTGTATCGCAACGCCTGCTTTGGGATACGGCGGCGCATTTTTTACGCTCGCAGGGCTTAGCTTGCTAATTCTGCCGCTTGCAAGACTTTTAGCAGGCGGTAAAATTCTATTTGGCGAACAAACCAGCCTGCATGAAGAAGATAAGCGCAGCTTAGGCGAAGTTCTGCGTTTGGCACTGCGCGATAAAAGCTATATTTTGATAAATTTAAGCTTTGCTACGTGTGGTTTTCACGTAGCGTTTTTAGTGACGCACCTGCCTAGCGAAGTAGCGCTAAGCGGGCATGGCGCACAGGTAGCGTCCTTTTCGCTCGCACTGATTGGCATCGCAAACATCGCAGGCAGCTTATTCGTAGGCTGGTGTGTTTCCAAAGTGCGCTGTAAAGTCATTTTATTTTGCATATATGCCCTGCGTATCACTCTTATTGGTGCTTATGTGCTCTCGCCCAAAGATAGCCTTACGTTTTATATCTTCAGCATGGGATTAGGATTTACCTGGCTAGCGACCGTACCGCCCACCGCGGCTGCCGTCGGTAAGCTATTAGGGACGCGATATTTAGCAAGCCTATTTGGATTTACGATGCTTTCGCATCAAATCGGCGGATTTTTTGGCGCATATATCGGAGGTCTTGCGGTGAGAGCATACGGCGCGTATGATTATATGTGGTATTTGGATATGACGCTAGCGGCTATTGCAGCTCTGCTAAGCCTACCTGTGCGTGAAGCTAAGATGAAGCATGTGAAATTTTAAAAATTTTATGAGATTTTGAAATTTACGGACGGAATTTTCGCAAAATTTTGCAAGCCAAATTACGACAGAATTTTGAAAATTTTAAAATTTATCGGATTTTATGTTCCGCACGATGAAATTTCACTTTAGCTTTAAAATTCCACTGCGATAAAATGCAAAATCTGCTTATGCTTTCAAATTTAGCCGAGAGGGGCTTTTAAATTTTATAGAATTTTGAAATTTTAAAATTTCGGCTCGTGCAGCATTTTAAGAGCTGGCGCGAGAGCATCTGCAAAGCCTTTAAATTTTTCAAATTCCTCCGCGCTAAACTCCGCGCTAAACTCCGCTCCAGAAGCACCAAAGCTCGCTTCATAAACAAAATCCGACTTTTTTAAAAAATGTTCAAATTTAGCCACCGCCGCAAACGGCACGAAAAACGCGCACTTCTTACGCAGCACGAATTCCACTAGCTCTGCGGCGTCCGCAGCGGCATCTATCGCGGCATTTGCGCTACTAGCGTATGCGCGCACTAGCCCGCCGGTGCCTAGCTTGATGCCGCCAAAGTAGCGCACCACGAGCACTGCGGCGTTAATTAGCTCGGCGCCGCGAAGCGCGTTTAGACACGGCGCGCCCGCAGTCGATTTGGGCTCACCGTCGTCGCTTGAGTTCTCTACGATCTGCCCGGGCTCGTTCAGCGCGCGATACGCCCAGACGATATGCCGCGCCTTGGGATGCTGCCGCCGCAACTGCGCACGCAGCGTCTGAAAGCTCGCTAGCGGCGCGAGATAGGCGATGAAGCTTGATTTTTTAATCTCCTGCGCGGCGCTGATCTCTTTTTCAATCGTTTTCAAGGCTTTCCTTTGCGGAATTTTATCTTTTTTGCATTATAATAAAAGTTCAAAAAAAGATCAAAGGAGCTTCATGATCCAGACTTGTTTATTTCCCGCGGCGGGCTACGGCACGCGCTTTTTGCCCGCGACCAAATCGCTACCTAAAGAGATGCTTCCGATCCTTACCAAGCCGCTCATTCACTACGGCGTGGACGAGGCGCTGGAGGCGGGCATGGACAATATGGCCTTCGTCACGGGTCGCGGCAAACGCGCGCTGGAGGATTATTTCGACCGCAGCTACGAGCTGGAGGATCAAATTTCAGGCAGCAGTAAGGAGTATCTGCTCGACGAGATCAGAGCGCTTATGAAGCGCTGCACCTTCTCTTTTACGCGCCAAGAGCAGATGAAGGGGCTCGGCAACGCGATTTATACGGGTAAAATTTTAATCCGCGACGAGCCTTTCGGCGTGGTGCTAGCAGATGATCTGTGCGTGAACGAAAACGGCGAGGGCGTGCTTGCGCAGATGGTTAAAATTTACGAAAAATACCGCTGCAGTGTCGTTGCAGTAATGGAGGTGCCGCCGCAGGACGTAAACAAATACGGCATCATCGCAGGAAAGAGCATCAGCGACGATCTGATAATGGTCTCGGATATGATCGAAAAACCCGAGCCCGGCGAGGCTCCGTCAAATTTAGCCATCATCGGGCGCTACATCCTAACGCCTAATATTTTCGATCTCATCGAGCAGACGGCACCCGGTAAAAACGGCGAGGTGCAGATCACCGACGCGCTTTTAAAACAGGCTCAAAACGGCGTGGTGATCGCGTATAAATTTAAAGGTACTCGCTTCGACTGCGGCTCAGTAAAAGGCTACGTGGAGGCGATCAAATATTTCTACGAGCGAGAATTCGGCGATGGTAAGAAATGAGCTGTTTTTCCTGCCGGCAAAAGATGGCGCGCTAGAGGAGGTAGCGGCAAAGATCCGCGCCGAATACGAAAGCGGCGAGATAGGCTACTACCGCTTGCCGCAACAAGGCGCAGACGAAATAGCACGGGCGGAGGAATTTTTTAGCGCGCGAAGCTACGACGGGGTTGTACTTTTAGGCATCGGCGGCTCCAGCGTGGGCGTGCGGGCGCTTTATGAGATGCTGCGTCCGCGCGTAAGAAAGAATTTGCGCTTTGAAATTTTAGATAATTTAGACGCGCTTAGTGTGCGTCGCGCGCTCGAGGGATTGAATTTTGCTCGCACGATCTTCATAGTATCCTCTAAATCGGGCAGTACGATCGAGACGATCTCGCTTTTTAAGGTCGTTTTGCAGCGTTTTGGAATTTCAAATTTAAAAGCGCTAGCAAAAAATTTCATCTTTATCACCGATGCAGGCTCGCCGCTGGATGTCTTCGCGCGCAAGCACGGCGCCTGCGTGATAAATATGCCCGCTAACGTAGGCGGCCGTTTTAGCGTGTTAAGTGCGGTAGGGCTAGTGCCAGCAGTTGGGCTAGGTCTTGATGCAAGCGCGATGCTACGCGGAGCTGCCGCCGCAAAAGAGCGGTATCTGGATGAAATTTTAGCATGCGATCCCGCTAAAATCGCGGAGAATAAAATTCTACGAAAAGCCCATCACTACGCCACGCACAAAAGTGCGAAAATTAACGTCCTTTTTAGCTATGGCGACGCGTTGCGCGCATTGGGCGAGTGGTACGTGCAGCTCTGGGCGGAAAGCCTAGGTAAAAAGATCGGCTTTAGCCGCGAGGGACTTACTCCTGTAGGGCTTGTAGGCTCGCGCGATCAGCACAGCTTCCTTCAGCTCATAATGGACGGCGTAAAGGATAAGACCGTGACTTTCTTAAAGCTCACGGACAACGGCACTACGGACGCGGTGCCCGGTATCAGTCTGAAGGGTCTTGAGGGCTGTGACTTCGTAAACGGCATGCGACTGGATGAGGTGCTAAATCTTCAGTGCGATGCTACGCTGCAAGCCGTGCTAAACGAGGGTATCAGCGTCGATCTAATCGAGGTTTCGCGGCTTTGTGAACAGAGCGTGGGCGAGCTATTTTACTACTTCGAGCTGCTAACCAGCGCTACTGGAGCGATACTGGGCGTCAGCACTTACGATCAGCCGGGCGTCGAGGTAGGCAAGAGAATTTTAAAATCGCTAGTTTTGAAATCGCGAGATTAGAATTTGCGGCGCTAGCTAGACGGAATTTCGCTGGGCTAAATTTTACTCAAGTCAGGTTTTACTTGCATCTCATTTTGCTTAGGCTAAATTTTAGAATTTTAAAATTACCGCTGTGAAATTCTGCGCGTAAAATTTACGCCGCGGAATTTTGATTTCTCGCTACGAGTATTTGGAATTTTATCGCAAAATTTCACAGCAGAATTCCAAAATTGCACCACAAGGCGTAAAAATTTTGCGACTCGCGAACGCGCAAGGAGATGAAATGAAAATCACGAAGATCGATCACTTCGTCCTAGTTACGGATGATCTGCAAAAATGCGTGGAATTTTACGAAGGAATTTTGGGGCTAGAGCATGTTTGCGAGAGCGGCAAACACAGCCTGCGCTTCGGCTCTTCGAAGATCAATATCCACACCCGCGCGGGCGAGTTTGCGCCGTTTGCAGCGCGTCCTATCGCGGGCTCGGCGGATTTTTGCCTCATCTGCGAAGATCAAAGTGCGCAGCAGCTCAAAACGGAGCTGGAAAGCAAAGGGGCGCAAATAGAGCTTGGCGTCGTGCCTCGAATGGGCGCGCGTGGCGCTATGCAAAGCATCTATCTGCGCGATCCTGACGGCAATCTCGTAGAGCTCGGCGTATATGAAAGCGGCGATGATTAGCATGTAAATTTAAAGGCAAAATTTCAAGCGGAGCATTAGAATTTAAATTTTCTAAATTTTACCTTTTTGCTAAATACCGACAAGGTGCGTGGGACGGTATCTAAATCTATATGCGTTTTGCGCATAAAATACTCTTTTAATTCCAGATACTCTTTTTCGCTATAAATCAAAACATTTATAATTCTAAGATCGCCCGTTTCGCCGTATATCACAAGCCGGTCATAGACGCCTAAGCATCTGAAACTGCCATTTTTAAGATGCATCAATATACCCGCTCCGAATAGGCTAATTGCTATCATCGAAATTAGCGCGATCATCGCATGCATTCCGCGCATAACGTATGCGCCCAAAGGCCAAAGCGACAAAAATAGCATTTCGGGTATGCTTATCCTCTGCTGCCGGTCCCAGCGAGGATCAAAACTGATCGCAACGGCGCCGATTTGCTCAAGCTTCAAAGATTTATAAGCTTTATCTTCTTTGTAATATTCGATATCCGAATCGTTAAATACGAAATAGACGCCCTTTTGTTGCTTTCGCCTGATAAAAAACATTACCAAAGCGAAAGGGAGTAGTCTAAAATTTTTGGGCTCAATGGGGTTTACTACGGTAACGACCGAGATGAAGAATAAGCATCCTATAAGCGTAGCAATCGTAGAATATTTCATATAGTCGTAAAAAGCATAGTCTTTTATTATTATCGGCTCTTTGTCGTAATCTCTGGCGTTTTGTTTATTATAATTTTCCATTATTTCAAACCCCTTTGTAAAATAGATCTAAATTTATAATAATTAATTTGATGAAAACCTTTTATACGCGTTGCCTGACTCTTTCTTCGCGACCTCTTCCCTCGTCATTTTATCCTCCTATTAGATAAATAAGTAATCTTTCTTAACGTTATTTATATTTACGCTTTTTCGTAAAAAATATTCTTTAATTTCATCATAAATTTTTTGATTATAGAGATAAACGAGATAATATCTTGGATAAACGGGTTTGTTCCTAAACCATCTGCCGTATGAGGGGCGTGCGATCCTAATAAACGGCAAAATTCTAAACCCTTTTAAATTCCTATTTATAAACAGATAAAGTATAAAATTCAATAAAAACCCGAATAAATATGTAAAGGATACCGCTATAAAAAATATATTCCACCATGTTGCGCACATAAAAATAGCGATAAAGTACAAAAATATCTTTTCAGATTTTCCTATCTCATATAAACTTGCCAAAATTCCGATAGAGAAATTTAAAGATAAAGCGTTTTCATCAATTTCGCAGCGTTTTTCAACTAAGTCGTCGCTAATAAATTCTATATAATTGTTTGTAAATTTTATCTCTTGTCTAGGGTGGATTACGGTAAATATGGATATTATAACTATAGATAGTAAAATAATGAATAAAATAGCAAAATACTGAACTATGTCAATATCATCATGATTTATAAAATCTATAATCAAAAATGCATGTAGCGTAGAGATCGGCAATAATAGGACTAAAAACGAATATACAAAAAATTTTTCATAATTTTTGATTGCTATCGGATCTTTGTCGTAATCTCTAGCCTTGAAATTCTGCTGCAAAGAGCCGCTGTCATCCGAGATAAAATTTTGCGGCTCTGCGTTATTTTCATAGGCGGAATTCTTATCCGCTTCGGCTTCTAAATTTAAAGCGCCAGGATTGGAATTTAGGGTTTCAGAATTCGGGGCTTTAAGATTTTCGCCGTTAGAATTTTGTTCCAAGCCCCGCTTCGGCTCCTGATGCCGCTTTTGTAGTAGCCTTTTTAATTCCTCAAGCCTGCCTTGATCCATTTGCCGCCTTTAAATTTGATGGACGCGCCATTTTATAGCGCCGCCGCTTAAAGCTCAGTAAATTTTACCACTCGCCCGCCGTGCGCCGTTTGATCAAAATTTAGCTCTCGTATCTTTGCAGCGATTTTTTATATGTTTTTGCCGCAGCGCAGTCCGTGCTCAAATATACCTCAAACTCCTCGCTGGTAAGCCTGCGCGGCTCATTCGCAAGCTTCGCCGCGTCCGCCGCACCGCTTGGCATATTTGCGTCCAGATTCGCTTCATTTACGATCTCGCCTCGTCGGATTCGGTTGCTAAAGCCCGCTGCACGCGCTATTTTCGGCGCATGCTTTAAAGAAAAGCTTAAATTTCGCGTTTGCAGATTTAAAATTTTACCCATGCATTTGCGCGGACCCGCGATAAAATCGCCGTTTTGTATAAGCGTGGCAATGACAGAGCCGAGCTGGCCGCTCTCTGCCGAGCCGTGCAAGTTGCCTGCCGAGCCGGGTAAGCAGCCCGTTGAATCCGGTAAGCCGCCCGCCAAAAGCTCTGCGCCGCTTAGGACGCGCAGGCTTCGCACCAAAATCCCGCCGCCGCTTTGCGGGACGCTGCGAAACGAAATGTCAAAGCCGAAATTGTGAAAAAATATCTCGCCCGCCCACGACATGCGCTTGTAGGTGTTGCGATCTGCGCCCGTGAAATACGCCTCAATCTCCGCGAAGGCGAATTCCGCGCCGCTTACGCAAAGCACATAGTTTTGCAGCAGATCACGCATGAAATTTTCGATCTTTGCCTGCGCTCGCTCGGCGCCAAACGGCAGCTCGGTATTAAATTTTAAAATTTCATCTTGCTGCGCGCCGTTAGAATATGAATGTCCGCCGCGAAATTCCGCGCCGTCTTGTGATTTTAAGGGCTTGTCGCCGCTCCCGTCTCTCGCGCTTTCTGCAAGTTTGGGATTTTTTGAAGCAAGCTTTGAACCTGCCGAAATTCCAAACTCCGCCGCGTCGATTTTTGAGAAAAATTTTTCTAAATTTTCATCGCCCAGCATTTTGCTCTTTCGTAAAATTTCCTTCGCGCTTCGTAGTGTTCGCCTTGCTGCTCGTGGTGCCAACTTCGCCGTTGTTTGCCTCGGCACGCGTTAAATTTCTCTCGCCGCTCGTTGCGTTCGTATCGTCTCGCGCTAAATTACCGCCGCTACTTGTCGTATTTGCTTCGCCGCCTTTAAAATTTGGAGCTTCGCAACGATCTACACCTAAACGCTCGAAATAATATCTCTCTCGCTCGCTTAAGTTTTCCACTCCCCTTTCGCATACGCGCTTGATATACGCCTTGCTGGGGTATCTAAGCCGATTGAGCGCCAATTCACTACCCGCGTCTGCGCGCTTTATCAGCTTGGCGATGCAGGCGTCATCCTCTTCACTATTTGCGATATAATCCCATATGCCACAGTATCTATCACCGCCCAGCGTCGTAATCAAAAAATAAATCCAAAGCAGGATTATGGCAATCGATATGCTTCCTTTTATTTTTAAAGATCTCTTTTTTACCATGTTTTTCCTTGAGTAATAAATTTTAACTCATTTTTTCACAAATTTGACCAACGACATAAAATTTACAATATTGTCCTCAAGGCTAATCTTATCGCCCAGCATTTTGCTCTTCCGTAGAATTTCCTTCTCGCTTCGTCATGTCCGCCTTGCTGCTCGCGGTGCCAACTTCGCCGTTGTTTGCCTCGGCGCGCGTTAAATTTCCATCGCCGTCAGTCGCGTTCGTATCACCTCGCGCTAAATTACCGCCACTCGTCGTATTTGCTTCGCCGCCCTTTGATTTTGGCGTTTCAAAGCCCCAAGCTTCGCAGCGATTTTGGATGTAGAGCTCAAAATAATATCTTTCGCGCTCACCCAAGCTTTCCACTTCCTTTTTGCATGTGCGCTTGATATACGCCTCGTGCGGATATCTTAGCCGATTTGCCGCATATATATTACCCGCGTCTGCGCGCTTTATCAGCTTAGCGATGCAGGCGTCATCCTCTTCGTCGTGCCTGCCTGAAAAAAATTCTCTCGCGCTGCAATACCCGCCGCTACCGCTTACAAACGCGGCATAAATAATAATAAGCGCCAAAACTAACACAAAAACATGACTTTTACCGATTTTCAAGCTCGCCTCCTTCGCGATTAAATTTTGATTTTTTCCGCAGATTTAAGATTTGCGGGCGAATCGTAAACTCGCTCACGTTGGACTTCGTGCGCAGAATTTGCAGCGTAAAATTTGCAATCTCCCCCGCATCCACGAAGCTCGCCTCATCATCTGCGGGCTCGAAGCTCAAATCCTCGTAAAAGGGCGTTTTGGTGATGTCCGGATTGATACAGCTTACTCTGATCTGCTTGCGCGCCTCCTCGAAAAGACAGAGCAGAAACGCCCGCAACCCCGCCTTGCTTGCGCTGTAAACCGCGCTAAAGCGGCTCGCCCGCAGCGCCTCGATCGAGCTAATGCCGATGATATGGGCGCGGTTGCGCTTTAAATTCGGCAAAAGCGTGCGCGTGATGATGATATTTGCGGCAAGATTTACGTTTAAAATTTTTAAAATTTCGCTCTCGCTCATCGCCTCAAGCGGCGCAAATTTCGCCGTGCCCGCGCATAAAATCAGCGCGTCAATCTCGCACGCCGCAGCCAGCGAGCGGCACTCCTTCGCTAGCGCGTCCGTATCCTCAAAGCGCGAGGCTAGCGTTAAAATTTCATAGCCGTTTTGTCGCAGAAGCTCTGCAACCGCGCTGCCGATACCGCCGCTTGCACCCGTGATCAATGCTTTCATCTTTTCTCCTTCAAATTTTAATGCCGCTTCGGCGCGTTAAGCTTAGCGCGCTATGCAAATTTTGCTGCGATAAATTTATTACCCGCTGTATTTGCCGCCAAATTTGCGCGGCTTAAACAATCCGTGCCGCGACCTGCGCTGGGAAAATTTTAAATTTAGCCCGCGGATATTTTGCTGTGCCGCCGCTTTGTAAATTTCATCGACGCTCGCCGTGCCCGCCCACCCGATTTATAAAATTTAATTTTATAAAACTCGGCGCGCCGCTAAATTTTAACCGCTCGCTTGCCGCAAATTTCGCGCTGTATCCTCGGCGTCACACATGAGCGAGCTGCGGTCGGTCCGCGACAAACAGCGCGTCTAGCACTGCCGTATCTTTGCGAAATACGCCGCTTTCATCGCCTCCTCAAATGCGTCGTTGCTTTCGTACTCGTGCCCCAAGACCTCGCGCCACAGGCTCGCATCCTCCATGCAGAGGTAGAAAAACACCCGCTCCCGCCACGGCGAAAGCGCGTCCGCGGCAAATTTAAAAAGCTCGCGCTTGATCTGCAGTGGGTAGGACAGCTTGCCGTTCGCGTCCGCAAGGGGCATCTGTAGAATTTTGCTCTGCAGCCCGCGAGAGCGCAGCTTTTTTACGACGGGTTTGATGAAGGTAAGCGTGCCGAGCGAGACCATCGCGACGCCGCTTGGATCGAAGCTGCGTAGCAGCCGCTCAAAAAGCGCGCCGTAATCGCTTCGCCAGCCCTCGTACCAAACCATCGGGTGGAGGTGAAAGCCCACCAAAATGCCGCGCGCCGCGAGCGCTTCGGCTGCAGCCAGCCGCGCATCCAGGCTCGCGCTTAGATGCTCCTCGTTCGCTATGATCGCGGGGGTATTGAGCGAAAAGGTGACGATGAGGTTGCGCGGGATCTCGCGCTGCAGGAAAAACCGGATATTATTCGACTTGCTTTTAAGCTCCAAAATCACGTTTTCATGCCGCGCCGCAAAATCGCATAATGCGCTTAAAATACCGAAGCGATCGCCCCACATGAGCGAGTCGGAGCTCTGCCCTGTGCCGATGTGGTAGTTGCGCGCGGGATCGAGCCGCAGCCGCGCTAAATTTGCCGCAAAATTCTCGTCAAAGCCAATTTTCCCGTGCTTGTAAAATGAGCCGATCGCGCAATACGAGCAGTCAAAGCCGCACGAATTAACTGCATCGAGCGTCAGCAGATTGCAGCAGCGCGTGTTTTTGCTTGCGACCGGACAGCGGCCCAAAGCGATGCGATCCGCGCGAAAGGAGGAAATTTCAAATTTTTTCGGCGCGTAATCGCTTTTGAAGCTCGCGTACGAGTGCGGGCGCGACTTGAGATCTAGCCAAGCTTCGCGCACGAAATTAAAAATTTGCTCGCCGCTTGGGTTTTTCCCTGCTTTATTAAATTTGGCTTTATTAAAATTTAGCCCGCATTGCTCGCTCGCAAGCAGCTCATAAACGGGCGCCTCGTCCCACGCCTCAAAATCGCTCGCAAACTCCGCAAGCTGCTTTTTTTGCTGAAATGAAAAGTGAAATTTCTCAAATAGCGCGCCCAAAAACGCGCTCGATCGCTCGCTCATATTCACGCCAAACTGCGCGCCTAGCTCCTTTTTCGCCTCCGTCATCTTGCTCCGCTTCGTTTAAATTTTGCAAATTATACTTAAATTTCGCGCGCCGTCACTGAAAATCGTTTAAATTTTAGATCGCACCGCAGAATAGTCGCTCGAAATAGAAGGCGTAAGCTAGCGTAATAGCGACGTTTAGAATCAAAATTCCGCCGAGTATGAGCTTTTGCGGGATTTTTTTGACGCCCGTTCGGTAGTAATACGGCAGGGTGCAGAAAAACGCGGGCAGCACGAGCAGAGCGATACCTAGCGGTATGCCCGCACCGCCCACGCCTATCTCGGCACTGCGCACAAACTGCGCCATGGCAGGGAATTTATGAACGGCGAATATGGTCGCCGCAAAGAGCAGCTGCACGCAGATGCAGTAAAATAGGTAGCGCACGCCTATTAGGGCATCTTTTAGCCATAGCCCGATACAGAAAAATACTAGCAAAAGAGCTAAAAAGACCAACAAGGGCAGATCCGCGAACAAATCCGCCACGGCATACGCGCAGGCTGCGACGCACGCGCACGCCAAGAGGGCAAAATACAGATAAGAGCCTTTTATTTTCATCGTTTCTCCTGCGCCTCCGCAATACCTTCAAATTTCGCGACGTATTTGGCGTATGAAGCCAAAATTTCATCCCTCGGCTCGATTTTTTGCATACGCTCTAGTAGTTAAATTTTGTCCTTTATCGCGGCGCGGATTTGCGGCAGGCGCGCCTTTACGAGCTCATAGACGAAGCTTTTGCTAAGCCGCTCGCCGCGCAGATGATCGCTTACGATCTTCATCATCGCCCACGGTACGCCCGCTCGTTCGCAAGCACTAACAAAAAGCGCACTCTCCATATCGTAAAGCCTGATGTCGCGATTTTCTAGCCC
Source organism: uncultured Campylobacter sp. (assembly GCA_963530195.1). GTDB lineage: Bacteria > Campylobacterota > Campylobacteria > Campylobacterales > Campylobacteraceae > Campylobacter_B. The sequence continues at coordinate 11,875 of CAUSCW010000020.1, read as the reverse complement.
GCAAGTAGCGTCTTTTGCCGTGCACGGCGTATTTTGTGTTGCTCGTGCTTCGGTATTCGTCGCGACGTTGTGCCCACTTACCGCGATTTGTGAGGGTTTTACGCTCAATAAATTTTGCGCCTTGACTTGCGTTAAGCTTTGTATTTCAGCCCGCGTCGCGTCGCGCGTGAAATTTTTTGTATCTGCTGAGCCGTTTACCCCTTGCGTTGGGGCTTGTGCGTTTATCTCGCCGCACGCCTTGAGCATTGCGCCATTTGCCGCGTCCACCTGCTCCGCTGCGTTTAAAATTTTAGGCTCGCTCACGCAGATTAAATTTGCCCGCAACTTACCGTCCAAACTCGCGCCGCAAAATTCCCGCTCGCAAACGTTTTGAAATTTCGGAGCCTGCGCGCTGTGTTCCCCAGCCTGCGAGCGATAAAATTTCGATCCGTCCTCGCCGCAAAATTCCTGCACTGCCGTGCCGTCAAAGTAAAACGCCTCGCCGATTTGCACATTTGTATCCTCGCAGCCGCAGACGCCTATGTTTAGCGCAAAGTCCACGCGCCGCGAAAGTAAAATTTCACCGAAGCGCTCTGAATTTCGCGCGGAGCCAAGATCTAAAATTTTAAAATTTTCGGTCGTATTTTGCGTGGAGCCGATCTCTGCGCTGCCGCCGCAGAGCGCGCCCGCGTCTAAAGAATGCTCAAATTCCACGTCCGCGCCGCGCCGATCCTTGCGAAGCTCACGCCCGAATTCCGCGTCTGTATCGGCACGGCGAACAAATTTTGCGCCGGGTTCGCTCTTAAATTCTGTTTCTATACCGCTCGCAGCGCCCGCTTTAAATTTAGCCCCGAACTTCACGCCACAGATGTATAGAAGCATCTGCTCGCCTGCGAACAGATCGCCGTCGCGCGTAAGTTTAAAACTCTCGATTATCGCTTGGGCTTCGCAGCGCAAAGCCGTACAGATCAGTATCATTTGCCGCCTTTGTTAAAACCGCATTTTAACAATTTGAGCTATAATGTAAGATTAATTTGGCACAAAAGGGCGAAAATGAACGATCTCATCACCATCACGGGCGCACGCGAGCACAATCTGAAAAATATAAATTTGCAAATTCCAAAGGATAAACTCGTCGTTTTTACCGGTCTTAGCGGCAGCGGCAAGAGCACGCTAGCGTTTGATACGCTATATGCCGAGGGGCAGCGCAGATACGTTGAGAGCCTAAGCAGCTACGCGAGGCAGTTTTTAGACCGCGTAGGCAAACCCGACGTCGATAAGATCGACGGTCTAACGCCTGCGATCGCGATCGATCAAAAAACGACATCGAAAAACCCGCGCTCGACGGTGGGCACGATTACTGAAATTTACGACTATCTGCGCCTCTTATATGCGCGCGTGGGGGTGCAGCATTGCCACAAATGCGGCAAGCCGATCTCAAAGATGAGCTCCAGCGACATCATCGCCGAGATTATGAAGCTGCCGCGCGGCGCGAAGGTAATCTTGGGCGCGCCCTTGGTGCGCGAGAAAAAGGGCAGCTTCGCCGATATGCTACAGAGCCTACGCGAGCAGGGCTACGTGCGCGCTCAGATCGACGGCGTACTGGTGCGGCTGGACGAGGAGATCGAGCTGAGCAAGACGAAAAAGCACTCGATCAAGGTCATCATCGACCGCACGACCATCGACGAGGAAAATTCCATCCGTATCGCAAGCGACGTCGAAAAGGCGCTCAAGCTCAGCTTCGGCGAGCTTGAAGTGGAGATCGCAAACGCCGCCGAGCTTGGGCTCGCGCAGAGTCTGATCCACTACAGCGAGCATATGGCGTGCTTTGATTGTAAAATTTCATTCAAGCCGCTCGAACCGCTCGCGTTTAGCTTCAACTCCCCAAAGGGTGCGTGCGAGAGCTGTGACGGGCTAGGGATAAAATTTAGCCTCGATCTGGGCAAGATCATCAACGAAAATGCCTCGATCGAGGGCGGCGCGATCAAGGTAATGTCTGGCTTTAACAAGAGCTATTACTATAAATTTCTGCTCGGATTTTGCGAGGCAAACGGCATAAACGTTAAAATCCCGTATGCAAACTTAAGCGAGGAGCAAAAAAAGCTGATCCTCTACGGCAGCGTCAAAGAGATCGATTTTTACTGGAAAAAACACAAGCTCGTGCGCAAATTCGAGGGCGCGATCAAATACGCCTACGATCTGCTCAAAAACGAAAGCGATCTGGACGATTATATGAGCGAAAAAATTTGCCCCGACTGCGGCGGGCTGCGCTTGCGCCCGGAAAGCCTCGCCGTAAAGGTCGCAGATAAGGGCATCGGCGACGTGATAAATATGAGTATCGCAGACTGCGTGGAATTTTTCAGCGACGAGAAGCGGTTTTCAAATTTAAGCGAAAAGGACGCGCAGATCGCGGCGCCGATCCTAAAAGAGATCAACGAGAGGCTGTTTTTCTTAAAGGATGTGGGGCTTGGATACCTCACGCTGGGGCGCGATGCGCGCACCATCAGCGGCGGCGAAGCGCAGCGTATCCGTATCGCAAGCCAGATCGGTTCGGGTCTTAGCGGCGTGATGTATGTGCTCGACGAGCCTAGTATCGGGCTTCACGAGCGTGATACGCAAAAGCTCATCAAGACGCTGCGAAGCTTGCAAGAAAAGGGAAATTCCGTAATCGTCGTCGAGCACGATAAAAAGACGATCGAGGCGGCGGATTTTGTCGTGGATATCGGCCCCGGGGCGGGCAATCTAGGCGGCGAGGTCGTGTTCGCAGGAGACGTCGCGCATCTACTTAAAAGCAATACGCAAACCGCGCTGTATCTGAATAACCAAAAGGAGATAAACTACCAAAAGCACCGCAAGCAGGAGCTTTGGCTAAGTATCAAAAACGTAAATATCAATAACATCCACGGCCTTTGCGCAAAATTTCCGCTGCGAAATTTAGTCGGCATCACGGGCGTTAGCGGCAGCGGCAAGAGCTCCTTGGTGCTGCAAACCATACTGCCTACCGCGCTTGAGGAGCTAAATCGCGCCAGAAAGGTGCACGCGGTAAAGGACGCTAAAATTTCGGGGCTTGAGAGCCTGGATAAAGTGATCTATCTGGATCAAACCCCGATCGGACGCACCCCGCGCAGCAATCCTGCGACCTACACGGGTGTGATGGACGAGATCCGCGCGCTTTTTGCCGCGACGAAAGAAGCGCAGCTACGCGGATACAAGATCGGCCGCTTCAGCTTCAACGTCAAGGGCGGGCGCTGCGAAAAATGCGCGGGCGAGGGCGAGATCACGATCGAGATGCACTTTCTGCCCGATATCAGCGTCGTTTGCGACGTCTGCCACGGCACGAGATACAACGCGCAGACGCTTGAAATTTTATACAAAAACAAAAGCATAGCCGACGTTTTGGCGATGAGTATCGACGAGGCTCTCGAGTTTTTCAAAGCCGTGCCCAAAATTTATCAAAAGCTAAAGACGCTCGCGGACGTCGGGCTCGGCTACGTTTCGCTAGGCCAGCCCGCCACGACGCTTAGCGGCGGCGAGGCACAGCGCGTCAAGCTCGCCAAGGAGCTAAGCCGCACCGACACGGGCAACACGCTATATATCCTAGACGAGCCCACGACGGGGCTACATTTTGCAGACGTAGATCGCTTGGTAGCGGTGCTGCATCATTTGGTCGATCTTGGGAATTCCGTCTTCGTAATCGAGCACAATCTGGACGTCATCAAAAACTGCGATTACATCATCGATATGGGGCCCGAGGGCGGCGAGGGCGGCGGACAGATCGTTGCTTGCGGCACCCCAGAAAAGCTCGCGAAAGATTTCAAAAAGACGGGTAGCTATACGGGAGAATTTTTGGCACAGGAGCTAGCGGCGATGAAAAGCTCGAGGAAAAATAAGCGAGATTGAAACGCCTTATTGGGGACAAAAATGGATCAAAGCAGGCTTGAGGAATTAAAAAAAGCTACTACAAAAGCGGCATCAGGAGCCGAAACGGGGCTTGGAACAAAATTCTAACGGCGAAAATTTTAAAGTCCCGAATTTTGAAACCCGGAATTCCGAAGCCTCGAATTTTGAAGTCCTGAATTCTGAACCTCCGAATTTGGAATCTTTGAATTCCAAAGCTCCGAATTCCGATCCTGACGCTTTAAATTTAGAAGCCGAAGCGGATCAGAATTCTGCCTGTGAAAACAGCGCAGAGCAGCAAAATTTTATCTCAGATGATAGCGGCTCTTTGCAACATAATCCCAAAGCTAGAGATTACGACAAAGATCCGATAATTCTTGAAAACTACGAGTACCTATATCAAAAGCTATTAATGGTTTTCTCTCTTTTTATAGGCGGCGTATTTGCCATAATCGTAAATTTTGATTGGAAAGCCAGCGGCGCAGCGAATTATAGCGCCAATGACGGTATATGCATGATTTTGTTTCTATTATTTTTATCACTATTTATTATATTGCCGGAGCTTATAGATTATAGAAAAGAGAGACCGACGATACGGCTTAAAAACAATCAAATAGAATTTTACGAAAAAGATAAAATCGCGTATGTCGAGCAATGTGAAAATTTACAGCATAATATGGATTGGTCCTTTTTTATAGGAAATTTTAAAGGAAAAAGAGGATTGCTATATATATTTATGGCGGTATTGCTATGCTTGGTTTTCATGACGATTGATCTTGTAGTTGCTCGTTGGTTTTTGAGCTTTGCTTTGTTTCAGTTTGTGGGCAATATATTAGTAAAATTTATCTTTTGTCTTGTTTTGGGAAAGAGCAGCGATAGGAGATTTTCGCTTTTTCCTGCATTGAGAGTTGGCGAGCCGCATTATGGACATATCGGCTTATTTGCTTGCTCCAGATATTATTTAATACCGATATTTAGAAATTCTATATATTTTGAATTGAAAGAGTATTTCTTAGCTAGACACAATATAAATATCAACGATGTAGATAAAATTTATTTCTAGCTATAAGTGACACAAAATTTTATCAAAATGTATGATGCAGAATTTTTAATGCAACAAATTCCATCCCGCGATACGGCGGAATGGAATTTGAAAGCAGTTCGTAGCGAGTAAATCTAAAATAGAATTTTAAAATTTAAATCCCAAAGCCTTAGCCGTTATATCCTAGGCGGCGCATATTTGCGCACGCATCCTTATAGCCGTAATAGCACGAGATGCGGTATAGATCAATGGCGTTGAATTTATTCTGCTCCACGCCCTCGCCTTTTTCAAACATAGCTGCGAGCTTCTGGCAAGCAGGGAAGTTTTGAGAGAGCGTGCACGCAGCGTTGTAGGCGTTGGCGGCGGAAGCATAGTCGTGCTTGGAATACATAGAATCCGCAAAATTTAGACACATTGCGCCATTGCCGTTTTTGCACGCATCGCTTTGCACGACGCCGCCTTGTAGGTTCATCGCACGGATACCGTCTTGAACGTCGGCGAAAGAATATTTACCGTTCTTAGGCGCATCGACTGCGCTTTTTGGTGCGTTGCTAACGCAGCCTGCTAAAAATACCCCGGCGGCGATCAAAGCTAGAATTTTTTTCATATTTTGCTCCTTAATTTTTTGAAATTTGGCGACCCAAAACGTAATAGGTCTCTTTGCCCGCGACTTTTTGTAGCTTGAGCTTAAATTTTTCCGACCAAGCGCTGATGATCTGCTCCGCAGCAATCTTGCGCTCCTCGTTCGTAGCGTCGTTTTTGATCTTAAAATACGGGTTTGAATTCGACATAGCCACATGCGCACCGTAAATTTTAAGCTTATCGTTCAGCCCCACAATGCGATCGAGCTCGTTATCCTCAAAATCGCACTTCGATAAAATTCCTCGCAGCTGCGCGACCGTCGCGTCGTTTACGCTATATCCTAGCGCTAGCAAAATTCCATCTTCACTCATTCTCATCCTTTCAAAAAAATTTATTTGTTCGCTTGTGAAATCAAAACGCCTTCGATTATGCTTTTTATATCGCCGTCTAAGATCGCATCGGTCTGGCTATACGCCTCGCCGCTGCGGTTATCCTTGACCTGCTGATACGGGAAAAGCACGTAGGAGCGGATCTGATGCCCCCAGCCGATCTCGCTTTTAGGCGTGTTCTCGTCCTTTTCGCGCTGTTTCATCAGCTCAAGCTCGTAAAGGCGCGACTTTAGCACCTTCATCGCCGTTTCTTTGTTTTTGTGCTGGCTTCTATCATTTTGGCAGTTTACTACGATACCCGTTGGGATGTGCGTGATACGCACGGCGCTTTCGGTTTTATTGATATGCTGCCCGCCTGCGCCGCTTGCGCGAAACACATCGACACGAATATCCTTCTCTTCGATATTTATCTCGATATCGTCATTTAGCTCGGGGCTTACCATCACGCTTGAAAAGCTCGTGTGTCTGCGCCCTGCACTATCGAATGGGCTTACGCGCACCAGGCGATGGATACCGTTTTCGGCTTTCAGATATCCGTAGGCGTTCTCGCCGCGCACGATGAAGCTAACGTCCTTAAGACCCGCTTCCTCGCCCTCTTGAAAGTCCAAAACCTCGATCTTAAAGCCCTCTCGCTCGCAAAAGCGCAGATACATGCGGTATAGCATACTCGCCCAGTCGTTACTCTCCGTACCGCCTGCGCCCGGATGAATGCTGACGATAGCGTTTTTATCGTCGTTTTCGCCGCCAAGCATCATAGAAATTTCTAAATTTATGATCTTGTCCTCTAGCTCGTCCGCTTCGGCAAAAAGCGAGTTTATCGTATCCTCGTCGTTTTCCGAGTTTGCCAGCTCATATAAGCCCTTTGCGTCATCTACGGCGTTTTTAGCGTTTAGAAATTTATTTAAGATATTTGAAATTTTAGTTTTTTCCTTGCCGATGGCGCCTGCTTTTGCGACGTCCTGCCAGAGATTTTGATCATTTTCAAGCTCCTCGATCTCTTTTAGGCGCGCTTTGATGTTCTCCGGTTTTACGACGCCTGCAATATTTTCGACTTTAGTATTTAGGGTTTTTAAAAGTTCCGTGTATTCGTAATTATCCAAAATTTAAGACCTTTTTATGCTTTTGGCGTGATTATAACATATTTTGGATTAAGGTTGTTTATAAAATTTTATTTAAGGCGGGCATTATGAAGCATTTATCTATTAGGGATATCAAAACCTGCTTAATATTGCCGTTATTAATCAGTTTAAGCTCCGCCGAGAGATCGGGCAAGGGGTCGTTTAGTAGCAGTTTTAGCTTTGCTTCTTCTAGCTTCAACTTTTTGCAATCGGCTTTTTTGTCTTCAAGCATAGACACCACTAGTCTTAGCTTTTCTTTTGTCATTTCGCTTTGCACGAAAGCACCTTATATACGATGATAGAACACAAAAAAGCTGCGATGGAGCAGGCAAAATACGCCCAAATTTCTCCGATAGTTTTTTCAAGAAGCGCGTGCAACCCTAGCAAAAAGAATACCAAGCCTATAATGCAAATTACGCCCGTAATTATATTTAGTAAAACCGAGTTGGCGCTCTTTAAAAAAGAGCGCCTAATATCGCTAGCTTGAGCATCTACGAGCTCTACTACCGAAACTATAAATTCAGATATGCCGGCCATTATTTTTTCAGCAACCAAGCGAGCAAAAATCCGACGCCAGCAGCGATAGCGAGGCTTTTTATCGGATCTTGTTTTATCGTGTCATTTACGCTTTCTATGCCGTCTTTGCCTTTGAGCCTTAGATCATCTATATATTTTTTGATCTCATTGCTGTTTAGCTGATCTAGAATTTTATCTTTAGCAGACTCCGCACGCTCTGCGCCTATGTTTTTGATAGACTTCATAATCTCTTTAAAATCCGCTTTTAAAGAGTCGATATCTTTTTTCAAAGAATCTAAATTTGTCTCTTGAGTAGCCATTTTCGCTCCTTTTGAAGTTTATTTTAGAGCTAAAGCTCGTGATAGATTTTAGTACTTATTGATTAACGCTCGCTAAATAGACCACCCTTTCGCGCTTAATTTATACTTTTAATATTTTTTGATATAATTACCAGCCTAATATTTTATATTGAAAAGAGAGAACAATGCAGATCATTAGAAGCGTAGAGGAGCTAAAAAGCTTCAGAGCATCAGCAAGCGGCAGCATAGGCTTTGTGCCTACGATGGGGGCTTTGCACGCGGGGCATGCGAGCCTCATAAAAAGAGCGCGGAACGAAAACGACATCGTAATCGTCTCCGCATTCCTCAATCCGGCGCAGTTTTTGCCCGGCGAGGATCTAAATAGCTACCCAAAAAACGAAGCGGGCGATATTAAAATTTGCGAGAGCCTCGATGTGAACGCGCTTTTTATCCCGACCGCGGATGAAATTTACGGCACGGAGGAGCCAGCAATCATAGCACCTAAGCCGATAAGTGAAATTTTAGAAGGTAAAACGCGCCCCGGGCACTTCGACGGCGTACTTAAGGTGCTAAATAAGCTTTTTAATCTAACTCGTCCTAGCAACGTTTATATGGGTAAAAAGGACATCCAGCAGCTTTTCATCGTGCAGAAGATGGTAAAGAGCTTTTTTATGCCTATAAATATCATCCCTTGTGAGATCGTGCGCGAAAGCGATGGGCTCGCGCTTAGCTCGCGCAACGCCTATTTGGATGAGGAGGGAAAGCTTATGGCGCTTAAGCTTTCGCGCTCCTTGCTAAACGCCAGCTCGCTTATTAAAAAAGGTGAGATCAGCCTAAATATCATCCGCGAAAAGATGCTTAGCGTGCTTGAGCCGCTGGTGGTCGATTACATAGCGTTCGTGGATTATAAATTTAATGAAATTTCGCAGATCAAGCAAGGCGATACGATAATCCTGCTTGCTGCAAAGGTCGGCACAACCCGCCTGATCGATAATATCTGGCTGTAAAATGGCAAAACTCCATCTCGTCTCGCTGGGCTGTAATAAGAATTTAGTCGACTCCGAGATCATGCTCGGGCGTCTGCAAAACTACGAGCTCACGGATGAGCCTGCTAGCGCGGACGTGATGATCGTAAATACCTGCGGCTTCATCGCAAGCGCCAAGCAAGAGAGTATCCGCACGATTTTGAAGCTTAGTGAGCAGAAAAAAAGCGGCGCGCTGCTGGTCGTCACGGGCTGTCTGATGCAGCGCTACAAGGACGAGCTCATGCGCGAGTTGCCCGAGGTCGATATTTTTAGCGGCGTTGGCGACTACGATAAAATCGATGAGATGATTTTAAAAAAGCAGAATTTATTCAGCCCGCAAACCTATCTGCAAAGCCCCGCGCTTACCTCTTCGCGCGTGATAACAGGCTCAAACTACCATGCTTACGTTAAAATTTCGGAAGGCTGTAATCAAAAGTGCTCTTTCTGCGCCATTCCGAGCTTCAAAGGCCGCCTAAAAAGCCGCAGCATCGAGGATATCGAAGCGGAGGTGCGCGGCTTGGTGGCGCGCGGATTTTACGATTTCAGCTTTATCGCGCAGGATTCCAGCAGCTACGGCCGCGATCTAAGGCGCGGCAAAAACGGCGGATCAAATTTTAAAGGCTCCGAAGGCGAGTTAAATTTTGCGGGCTTTCGCGACGGACAGAATTCCGATGGCTCCTACGATGTACAAAATTCCGACGGCTTGTGTGATAGCGCAGGAGACGAAATTTCTGCTTACGACGAAACCGCTTGCGGTAAAAATGTCCGCAAAAAGGACTTGGACGGCAAAAATAACGATGCTTTGGGCACCGATCTAGTCGCGTTGATAAAACGCATCGAAAAAATAAAGGGCGTCAAGGTCGCGCGCGTGCTGTATCTCTACCCCACCAGCACCGACGAGCGACTCATCCGCACGATCGTGGGCTCACCCGTTTTTGCAAACTACTTCGACATGCCGATTCAGCACATAAGCGATAAAATGCTAAGCCTTATGAAGCGCGGCGCTGGCGCGGCGCGAATCAAAGAGCTTTTAAATTTAATGCGAAGTGCGCCGGGCGCATTTTTACGAACGGGCGTCATCGTCGGACACCCAGGCGAAACAGACGTAGAATTTGACGAGCTTTGCGACTTTTTGCAGGAGTTTAAATTTGATAGAATTTCAGCTTTTGCTTACAGCAAGGAGGAGGATACGGCGAGCTTTGCGATGCCGCAGATCCCTGCGCGGACAATTAGCCGCCGCTTAAATAAGATCGAGAAAATCACGCGCGAGGCGATAGATAATAGCATGCGCGCGCTCGTAGGCAAAAAGATGCCCCTAATAATCGAAGGCGCCAGCAGCGAGGGCGAGTTTTTTTACGGCGCCAAGCCTCTTGCATGGGACAAGGACATCGACGGCGAAATTTTAATCAACGAAAGCTACGTGCAAAATCTAAAAGTAGGCGGTCTATACGAGTGCGAAATCACGGAATTTGCGGGCGATAGACTACTTGCGCGAGTGCTAAAAAGCTCGTAAGAGAGATGAAAAATCCGCCTGAAATTCCGAGCAAAATTCTAGCCTTGCTGCGAGCCGGCAAAAATCTGCTTGCCTTTTCGCACGGCGTCGATAGCACGGCGCTTTTTTACCTTCTGGACGAGGCTGGCGTGAAATTTGACCTTGCGATCGTGGACTATAACGTCCGCTCGCAGAGCAAGGACGAGATCGCTTCGGCAAGACAGCTCGCGCTTAAATTTAACAAACAAATCTACGTAAAAAGCGTGCGACTGGGTGCTTCAAATTTCGAGCACGAGGCGCGCGCGGCCAGATACGAGTTTTTCGGCCAAATTTGCCGCGAGCGGGGATATGAAAATTTGATCTTAGCGCATCAGTTTGACGATAAATTCGAGTGGTTTTTGATGCAGCTTGGGCGCGGCGCGGGGCTTAGCGAGCTGCTTGGCATGCAAGAGCTAGAAACGCGCGAGGACTACGTGATCGCTCGTCCGCTTTTAGGCGTGCGAAAGTGCGAGCTGGAGCGGTTTTTAAAGGGGCGAAACCTAAAATACTTCACCGACGAGACGAATTTAACGGACCGGTTTAAACGCGGATTTGTTCGCGCGAAATTTAGCGAGCCGTTTTTGGATGAGTACTTTAGCGGCGTGAAAAAAAGCTTTGAGTTTTTGGCGGCCGATGCGTTAAGCTTAGCTCCAGAAATTTCTAATCCTGCGCCTAAAATTTACCTCGTAAAACGCGGCGCAAACGAGCTTCGCGGCGTGGATCAGGCATGCAAGCGGCTAGGACTCGTGCTAAGCTCGGCACAGCGAAACGAATGCACGCGCTGTATAGAAAACGACGCGGACTGCGTGCTCGGCGGCAAGGTGGCCGTGGGTGCAGGCGAAAATTTTATTCTCGTAACGCCATATATCAAAGCCGCGATGGACAAGAAATTTAAAGAAGCGTGCCGCACCTTAAAAATCCCGCCGATAAACCGCGGATTTTTATTTGCCGAGGGCGCGGATCTTGCGCTATTTGAGGAGCTTTTATGAGCGTTTATTTTACCTCCGATCTGCACTTCGGTCACGAGCTGGTGCTGAAAAAATATCCAAATTTTAGAAAAGGCGCAAACGTGGCCGAAATGGATGAAAATCTCATCGCCGCTTGGAACGCGCTTGTTACATCCGAGGATCTTGTCTATAATCTCGGCGACGTCTCCTTTCACAAGGATTTTGCGCACACTTGCGAGTTACTTCGCAGACTAAACGGGCGACATTTTTTGGTGCTCGGTAACCACGATGGGCGCATCGCTGCGATGAAAAACGAACTGCTAAGCGGACGCAAGGCAGACGGCAATTTTATGTTTGAGCAGATCGTGGGCTACGCCTTTGTGCGCCTATCGCATAAGAGAGCGGCTCTGTCTCACTACCCTATGATCGAGTGGGCAAACTGCCATTATGGCGCGCTGATGCTCTACGGTCACCTGCACGCAGATATGGCTGAAGTTTCGGGCAGGGCGCTAAACGTGGGCTTTGATCTGCACGGCAAAATTTTAAGCGA
>CAUSCW010000019.1:0-31999 GCA_963530195.1 uncultured Campylobacter sp. | reverse complement strand
TTTTCTTTGATCGTTTGAAAATCCAAAGCGCGACTCCAAAATTTTTGCAAATTATATCCAAACTCGCTAAAATTACGCCTGCAAGGAGGGCGAAATTTACGAGTTAAAAGACACTGCGCGAAATTTAGGCGATGTTGGTATCGACGCGATTTTACAGTTTCATTTCGTATTTGACGAGATAGGTTGCATAAGCGGCTACGCGGACGTTTTCGAAGCGATCGAAAATGAAATTTTGCTCTGCTTTGAACATCTCGGCGAGCGTTTTAAATTCGGCGGCGAGTGCGAAGAGCAGATCAAAAAGGCGCTGATGAAATTCGCTAGAAGCGACCGCAAAAAAATAGGAATTTCAAAAATCTTGCCGCGATTTACGGCGCAAAAAATCACCGCAGATCTCATAAACGCGAAGTTTTTAATCACCGAAAAATCAAGCGAGCAAAGAGCGCAAAAAGCCCGCAAAAACGACCGCCTACCGCGCGCACTGCGCCGCTACCATATCACCGACAAAGTCCATTTTAGCAGCAACTTTGCGAGGTTTTGGTTTAGATTTATCGAGCCGAACCTGCCCGCGCTACGCCGCGGCGAGATAGGGCGCGTGCTAAGCCTGATCAAAGCAGATTTCAACGCCTACGCTGGGCTCGGGTTTGAAATTTTAAGCAAAGAGCTGCTCGCGAAGTATCTAAATTTAGAGATTTCGCAAATTTCGAGCTTTTGGAACAAAGAGGTCGAGATCGACATCTACGCGAAATTTGAGAGCTTTTGCGTTGCGGGCGAGTGCAAATACAAGGAGCGAAAAATTTCAAAAAACGTGCTAAACGAGCTCATGCTCAAATGCGAAAAAGCGCGCCTCTCGCCCGATTTGCTCGCGCTGTTTTCCAAAAGCGGCTTTAGCGGCGAGCTAGCAAGCCTAAAAAGCGATAAAATTTTACTCTTTTCGCTCGAGGATTTTAAAATTTTACTTTGAGCTGCGCGCCAAAAAAGCCTCTAGAATATGGCGCGAGCGAGCGGTACCGTGCACGTATGGTATGCCGCAAGCAAACGAATGAGGCGTTAATGACGGATACGCTATCTGCGGGCGGCACGGGCAGAGCATAGGTAAGCGCAAGGCATGGTAGACGCGCTATCGATAGAAGGTGTGTTTGAGCAGACGGCGGCGCTATGGATAGGTAGACAACGCGCCATCTGCACGCAAGCTTGCACCCCTCGCAAACAAATCGCGAAAAGTTTATCTTTGCATATCGGAGCGACCCTCGTCGCAAAGGCTGCAAATTTGTATCATTCGCGCACAAACCCCGCGCCCTAAATTCCATAAATTTAGACTATTTTTTCGTCTTGATCACGTATGGGACTGATTTGATCACGCCTTTGGAAAATAGCGTCTTGGTGTCCGCATACACGGCGTCAAGCTCGGCTTTTGAGACGTCCGCATCGCTTACCTGCACGTCCTTGTCGTAGTATTTCTCGATCACGTCGATCGCGCCCTTTTGATCGCTCGGAGAGAGGGCTTTTAGCTGCTTTAAAACCAGTGCCGATTTGATAAACGCGCTCTTGCCGTGCACCGGCGCAAAGATCAATTTTACGTTGCTGTTGCGAAGATGCTTCGTGATCCTTTTCATCTCCTCGGCGCAATACGGGCACTCCGGATCGCCCACGATGTAGGTCACGTAGGGATTATTTTTATCAAACGACTCGATATAGGCAAATCTCGCGGGATCTATGCTCTTTAACAGCTCAAGCGCGGCGGCATCCCTGGCGTCCTTTAAAATTTGAGTTCTCATCTTAAACAGCGCCGCGTCCGCCGCGTCCGCGAGCTTGGGCTCCTCGGTCACTGCCACTAGGCTTTTGCCGTCGTCACTAGCCAAAAACGCCTCTTTTTTCTCGCCCGAGCGGACGATCAGCAAATTTAGCCCGTTTAGCGAGTTTAGCTTGTCGATCGAGATGAGCTGAGCGTTTTTATCATTTAGACTTTGCTTTAGGTTTTTCACAAACTCCGCTTCGTTCGCATTCGCGCCAAGCGCAAAAGCCGCACACGTAGCCAAAACGTAGATGATTTTTTTCATAGCTTCCCTCCCCTTAAAATTTCGCCAATTATATCAATTTAAAATAAAATTTGTTATAATCGCGCCCTATCAATTTAAGGAGAAATTTATGGCTTATTCAATGGGCGATCTAAAAAAAGGTCTAAAAATCGAGGTGGACGGAATTCCGTTTAAAATCATAGAATACCAACACGTAAAACCGGGCAAAGGGCCAGCTTTCGTGCGCGTTAAAATAAAATCTTTCATCGATGGCAAGGTGCTTGAAAAGACCTTCCATGCGGGCGATAAATGCGAAGCTCCGAATCTTGAGGAAAAAGAGATGCAGTATCTCTACGACGACGGCGAGGCGTGTCAGTTCATGGATACTGATAGTTACGAACAGATCGCGATTAACGACGAGGACGTGGGCGAGGCGAAAAAATGGATGCTAGATGGCATGATGGTAAATATAATGTTTTACAACGGTAAAGCGATCGGCGTGGATGTGCCGCAGGTGGTGGAGCTTAAGATCGTAGAAACTGCGCCAAATTTCCGCGGCGATACGCAGGGCAGCAACAAAAAGCCCGCCACGCTTGAGACCGGCGCCGTGGTACAGATACCATTTCACGTGCTCGAAGGCGAGGTCATCCGCGTTGACACCGTCCGCGGCGAGTATATCGAGCGCGCAAATAAATAATCCCCCCCCCTGTTTTTGCGAAATTTTGATTTCGCAAAAATTTCCTCTTTCTTTTAAAATTTACAAACTCCGAGCGATAAATTTAAACCGCGATCGTCGCGTAAATTTTGATTAAAATAGCTTTTCAAATTTGCCAAAATGTGGGATAATTTAGTCTAAGCTTTACGCAGCGCTGATTTTTTACAAAATTTAGGATGATTTTACGATTAAATTTACGGATATGAAATTTGAGTATAAAAAACGCCCGAAGCAAATCTTACGACCCGCTTTCGGGCTTTGAGCTAGGCTGCAACTTTAATTAGATTTAAAATTTCACCTTCACTTGGGAAACGAGGCTTAGCAAAATCTTTATTAAAGAAAAGCTTTCTGCCGTCAACTTCTACTAGAAAGTCTCCGCTGCCACCAGGGGCCAACTCGACAACTGCATCCTTATAGACGCCTGTTATTTCATCTCTCACACGGAGAGCTTGCGGTCTATAAGATCAAGAATTACAATAAGTAATTACAACCTTCATCTTTATTCCTTTCTAAAAAAGTGTCACATTGTAGCCAAACTAGCTTAAATTTTAATATAAAAGCTCAATTTCGTGCGCCTCAGCATTTAAAATTTATGGGCGAAATTTCGTCGTTTGCAAAGCCCTAAATTTCGCTGCTGTGAGCCCAAGGCTAGTCTTCAAATTTTAAAATTTCATCGTAGCAGAGATAAAAATCGCAGCCGTGCGCATGGAATTTCTTATCGCCGTGAAAGTGTCCGAAATACCACCGCGCAGGCCTTACAAGCTCAAAGATCCGCTCTAAATACTCAGACGTTTTATCGGGGGTGCTTTTGCCGCACCAAAGGTATTCTTTTAAAAATTTCATCGCAAACCACGGCGCCGTGTGGCTCAGCACCGCATTGATCCGCCCACCCGCAGCGATGAAATCGCGCGCATTTTGCATCGCGTAAGCAAACTCCTCCTCGCTTGGAATCTCGCGCGCCCACCAGCTAAGCCCCGGTATCCGATGCGCCTTATCGACACTAAGCGCGCCGCCGAAACACAAAAAATGTCGCCCCGCAATCTCATAAATTTCGCCGCGCCGCAGCCAAAAAATATTCTCGCCACCCACGCCCACGGTGCCGCCGAATTTCCGCTCGCACGGCAGTTCATCCAACATATCGAAATTTTCGTGGTTGCCGTCGATAAAAAGAAGCGTGGCGGGGAAATATCTTTCTATATTTTTGCGCGCCATAAACTCATCTATCCGCTCGCTCCAAAACAGCCCGAAATCTCCGAGCACGATGACGAAATCATCGGCGCTAAGCCCGCCCGCAAAGGCCTTGTTCGTTATTTTGCCGATCTCGTTTATTCCGTGCATATCTCCGCAAAGATATATCATATTCCTCTCCTTTAATCTGGCTCGCCGCGCTTTGCCGCAGCCCGTGCGAATGAAATTTCAAGCACTAAATTTTACGCGGCACACGCGTCACACAGACCTTTCGCCCCTAGCCGTAGCCACATAAATTTAATCCAAATTAAAAGCGTAAATTTAGGCGACGAAATTTTAAAAGCGCGGGCATCGAGCCTGTCGCTGCACAAATTTAAAGCCGCGGCCTCTGATCTTAAATTTCGCGGCGCGGATCTAAGCGGCGAAATCCGGGCGAGCATAGCCTTGATTGCTACCACTAAATTTTTAAATTTAGCGACGAACTTTGTAAATTTATAGCGAACTGTATAAATTCTGCGGCAGATTGTGCAATTTCCACAAAGAGCTTTGTAAATTTCAACAAACTTTGTAAATTCCGCAGCTAGCCGCCTAAATTTAAAGATTAAATTTAAAGCCTGCCGCGCAATTTCGTCGCCAGTGCTGCGCCAATTTTTTCGTAGCCCTCTTTTTGCAAGTGGATCTCGTCAGGACGAATCAGCCCGCGCTCGCGCCAGCCACGCCAGCCGCCATCCTCATCCATAAGACCAGCTATGTCGTAAAACATCACCCCTTCATCTCGCGCTAGATGTGCTAGTACCTCCGCAGCGCGTGAGGCGTTTGGCACTTTAGGGCTTCGCGGCGGCGCTACGAGCAGGATTTTTGCACCAGGAGCTGCGGAGCGGACGGAGCGAAGCAGCCCACGGACGCTTTGGTAGAATTTTTGCTCGTCAAATTTCGGATCCATCGCATCGTTTGTGCCGTAAGCGATGACTACGAGATCGTATCTAAGTCCCGAAAAATCCCTACCAAAGGCATCTGCACCCCATTTTTCGTAGAGATTACTAAACGCGCCGTTGCTCGCGCAAGAGTCTGCAAAGCGCGCGTTTTTGCGGTAAATTTTATATCCTCCAAGCTCTGCTCCGTCACGCAGCGATCTAATTTCGATAGGAAATCTAAGTCGCAGCTTAGAATACTCCCATTTCTGCGGCACTTCTTGCGAAATATACGCGCTTAGCCCACTTGCATCGCGCACGCGAAAAATCTCGCCGCCCTGATCCGATTTATGTAAAATTTCGACGTAAAAATCGCCGCTAAGCTGCTTTAGCTCCAGTCGCACATTAGCGCCTTTTTTGCCGGTAGCGATCACTCCGCATAACGGGAAATCGGGGTCTTGCTCGGTGCGAGACGAGATTACATTAAAGCCGCTTTGCTTAAATTCTATATTTTCGCTTTTGTGATATTTAGGCATCATTGCAGGCACGAAGCCGACGCTGTTTTGCACGAAAAAGCCGTGCCTGAAAGCATCTATCAGCGCGTCGCTTCCTAAATGCGAATCGCCAAAAAATTTCACTCCAAAGCCCGCAGAGCTTTTTGCGTTTGCGAAATTTATGCCGCGAACGCCTGCGTTTGCCGCGCATCCGCCTAATAATGCGGCAAATAAAATCACTATAAATTTACTCAACTTCAATCCTTGATAAAATTTCTTTCGCTACCGCTTCGCAACCCTCTTTGCTCATATGAATGCCGTCGTCTTGGCGCACGCGCACGAGCTTGGAGCCGCTTTGCAGATAGGTTTTATAAACGCCTTTTTCGCACACCAGCGGAGTTGTTTGCATAAAATACCCGCCAAGCGCCATACTAGCGTCGGCATATATTTGATTTAGCAGCTGCGTTTTCTCCTCAAAATCGGGCTTTTGCATACACGGCATCGCAAGCCACAGCACTCCTGCACCGTGCGAGTGCGCCGTATCGTAGATCTCGCGCACCCTTGAGGCATAAAACTCCCGCCAGCGCGGCGTTTTGATGCCGTAGGTCTTGCCGCCTGCGCGGTACTCCCAGACGTCGTTGGCGCCCAGCAGCACGACTACGAGCTTAACGCCGCCGTTTTCGCCAAGTGCGGTATCGAGCGTCTTTTGCCAGTCGAAAGATTTCTTGCTCGCAAGCCCCGTCGATTGCTTGCTAAGATCGATCACCCTCAGGCTTCGCTTCGGGAAAAATTTCTTAGCGTTCATCCCCACGTATTGCATCAGACTATCGCCCATAAAAAGTACCTCATCACCTGCATTTAGGCGGATTTTGCCATCGTCGCTAAGCGAAATTTTAGCATCAATCTCCGCGGAGCCTTGCGTCGTTAAATTCTGCTCCAAAGCCTGCGGAGCGGGAAGTTGAGAATCGGAATTTTCGCCGCTTTGCAAGGTTGCGCTTGCCGTAACGGAGTTTTGTGACGCAGAGGAGCTACGCGGCACAGAGCTTGTTGTAGCCAGTCTTTGTGACACGGAATTTTGCGAAGTAGAATTTTGAGGAGCGGAATTTGGTGCGTAAGGCTCCTGCGCCGAATCGCGCGTCTTTAAATGATGCGTAGAATTATTTAAAGAGGAAATCTTTGCAGCATGAGCTTGCGGCTTGCTATCTTGCGGTTTAACGCTTTGCGAAGCATCGTGATCTCGCGCCCTCATGCTTTGCAAAGCTTGATTTTCCACCATACGATCTTGCGCAGATTTTTTAAAATTTTCGCTTCCGCTATGCGGACTTGCGTCCTCATCCTTGCTAATGTCCTCGCCTTTGATACGCTGCTCTAGCCTATCTGCGCCATTTACAATCTTTTCGTAGATCTCTCCGCCTACGCGAAACGGCGAGCGGCGCAGCCATTCTTCCAGCCCGAAATCATCGTGAAATCGCTGCTCCAAATAATAAAGCAGCGAGCCTTGCATAAAAAATGCCGAGAAAAGCAGCGCAAAAAGCAAAGTCGAAACAAACCTAAGCATCTAAAATCCTGCGTAGATGAAATTTGGAATTCCGCTTGGCATCAGCGCGAAAATCAGCGTGAAGATCATGCCGAGCACGAGAGCTTTAGGTAAAAACGGCAGCTCGGCAAAAAGCGCGATCAAAGTATCTTTAAGAGCTGAAATTTTAGGATAAACAAAAATCCCCGCTAAAATCACGGCAAGCACCGCTAGCTCGTTAATATCTCCGAAAACTCGCGCGCGGGTAAAAGCACTCAAAATCGCCGCCGCATCCGGAAGGGAATTGGCGAAAAAAATCCAAGCGAAACTTACAAAAATATAGGTGCAAAATAGCGCCAAATGTGGATTTAGCGGCTTTACGCCCACTTTGGCAAGACATTTTAAAAATACAAGCGCTGCTCCGTGCAAAAGTCCCCAAATCAAAAAATTTAATCCCGCGCCGTGCCAGATGCCTGAGAGCGCAAACGCGATTAGCAAATTTACGCAGGTGCGCGCAAAGCCATTGCGCGAGCCGCCGAGCGGGATATAAATATAATCGCGTATAAACGTGGATAAGCTGATATGCCAGCGATCCCAAAACTCGCCTAAATTCTTAGCCGCGTAGGGCATATTAAAATTCTGTGGCAGCTTAAAGCCCATCGCAAGCCCAAGCGCACGCGCCATATCAATAAAACCGCTAAAATTCGTATAAAGCACCACGCCGTAAAGCAGCAGTGCGGCTAGAATTTGCGCCGCGGAGGACTCAGGCTCGTCGCCGTAAACGCCTGAAATCACATCGCTATAATACGCACCCAAATAGCCGCTAATAAGCAGCAGCTTAACTAAGGCAAAAATTATAAGCACATAAATTTCATCGGCATTGCCAAAGTGCTTGAAGCGATCAAACTGCGGCAGTACTGGCTCTACGCCCTTGGCAGCGCTAGCGCGCCCGATAGGACCCATCACGACGCTAGGAAAAAACGCCAAAAAGCACGCCAGGCTCAAAAAGCCCTGCTCGCCGCATTCGCGCTTATAAATTGAGACAAAATAGGCGATCGACATAAAAACGTAGTATGAAATTCCAAGCGGAAACGCCACGCTGTCGACGACACCTAGGTGCAGCGCGGCAAGCGCGGCATTGAAAAACTCCCTGACGTAGCCATAATATTTGAAAAACGCGAGAAAAAATAAGCCGCAAGCAACCGCCGCAAGCATCACCGCACGCGCCTTCGCAGTTGGTAGTGGAATCTGCTTCGCTAGCCCCGCTTTTTGCATCTGCTTTGCTATGCCAGCTTGTTTTGTTGCGCTCATCTGCTTGGCTGCCGCTTTACGCGATAGCTTTTTCTTGTGCGAGGACTGCTTTGCGGGCGGTATGGTTTTCGCGACTACGCGATTAGCGCGCGCGATACACGCACCTGCAAAATATACGAAAGTACTATAGGCTGCAAGCACCAGTGCAAAGCGCGGATTTACGGAGCACATAAAGCCATAGCTTGCCAACAGGATCAGAATTTTTTGCGCGAAAATATGATTTTTGAGCGTCCAATAAACGATTAAAAACGCTAAAAAAGCAAGGACAAACTCGGGCGAAAAAAATGTCATTCAATCTTTCCAATTTAAATTTTTAAAACTCTTGCGGCTTTTAAACGCTCGCGGCGCGAAATTTATATGAAGCGAAAAAGCTTTTTAAATCGCTTGCAACGCGAGATTTTATGCGCAGGCGCGGCATTACGCCGTTAAATGCGCGAATAAATTTAGCGTCCAAATCCTTAGATTCACGGACAGCTTGCATGCAAGCTCTTGCCACGTGAGCAAAATTCCGCCACAATGGCAAAATTTGAAACGCAAATAAGGGCTCGACGCACAAATAAAATTTTTAAACGCGCTGAGCGGTTTGCCATCAAATTCTTACAAAACCTCGCAAACGCAGTCTCGCAGATTCTACCCGCAGGATTTCAAAATAAGCGCCTTGGAATCATGCTATATA
The DNA here is from genome assembly GCA_963530195.1 of uncultured Campylobacter sp. Classification (GTDB taxonomy): domain Bacteria; phylum Campylobacterota; class Campylobacteria; order Campylobacterales; family Campylobacteraceae; genus Campylobacter_B. Next base: position 23,173 of record CAUSCW010000019.1, on the reverse strand, counting down.
AATTAGACGCGCGCGATGCCACTAAAATCCTACGAAATAAGATGAGCCACACTTCATCACAACTATGAGGGCTAAAATTCTACAAAGCAAAATTTTAAAAGCCAAAAAATTTTGCAGCGATAATAAAATTCCGCCCGTTAAAATCTGCCGCGCAAAATTACTAAGTAAAATCTCACTTTAAAGCGTGATAGAAACCATCTAAAAGCTGCGCCTGCGCCTTATAAGCCAAAATCATGGCTTTTAATTTTTACTGCAAATTGCAGATCTGCGCCGCCATAAAGGCTCTTTTAATTTTATGGTAACGCAAACGCGCCTTGCGCTAGCCTCGCTCGTTCTTTCTTACAAAAAACACAAGTTAAAATCAATGAGTTCCGCGTCGTAAAATTTTGGCTCTAGATTCGAATTTTAGCACAACAGCGCAAATTCGAGCTCACTAGGCAAAATTAGTCGTAAATTTATGCGCTACATAGATTTTAGTCTGAGCTGAAATTTAACCTAGCAGAGCCGAATCTCGCTTCGCAATCTAGCCATTCTAACGAGATAATGTAAATTTTAATTTGCAATTTAAAATTTCTAGCGCAACTATACCGGCTTTGGTTCGTGTTTTGAAATTCTAATTTAGCGGCGCGAACAGTTCATAAAACGCCGCGTAAAATTGCAAATTTCAGCGTTTTTTATTCGGCTAGCGAAGATATCTGTGTGCGCAAGAACTGGTTTGCGAAAATTTTAAAATTTTATCGCTTGCCTCAACCTGCCTTTAGGGCAATCGCGATAAAATTTACGTTCCACGTTTCAATCAAACGAGCAGTTGCGATGAAATCCTAAGCTAGTAGTCGAGATGAAATTTTACGCCGCATTTTAAAAAAATCCCGCGCCCACCCAACTGAAAAAGCCGTAAATCCTGCACTAAATTTCATATTGCTGCATTACTTAGCGGCTATCAAATATGCTTGCCAAGCAGACGCGTAGAAATCTCTCACCGTCCTTTCATGCTCGTTCGAAGTAAAATTTCGCACAAATATTTTAGTGGTCCATGCTCGAAATAAACGTTCCACATAATTCTATCGCGAACTAGGGCTGCCGGGCGGAATTTTGCCCGGCAGCAAAATCTTTTTTGCGCTAAATTTATGCTTCTGTGCGGACAATCCTTACCGCTTCGACCATATTTTTTAGGCTCGGGCGAACCTCCTCCCATTTGCGGGTTTTTAGACCACAGTCCGGGTTGATCCACAGCTGCTCTTTCGGAAGTACCTCAAGCAGCGCGCGGATCTGGCTTACGAGTTCCTGTACACTAGGAATTCGCGGGCTATGGATGTCGTAAACGCCCGGACCAACCTCTTGCTTATAGCCGACCGATTTAAAAACTCTAAGCAGCTCGTTACCGCTGCGAGCGGTCTCGATGCTGATGACGTCGGCGTCCATCGCCTCGATCGTCTTGATGATGTCGTTAAACTCCGAATAGCACATATGCGTATGAATCTGCGTATGAGCGCTTGCGGCACTGACGGCGAGTTTAAAGGCACTAACGGCAAATTTTTCGTATGCAGGGATGTTTTCGGATCTAAGCGGATAGCCCTCTTTAAACGCAGCTTCGTCCACCTGAACGATCTTGATACCCGCGTCTTGCAGATCCGAAATTTCATCAAAAATCGCAAGTGCGAGCTGTTTTACGATCTGCTCGCGAGGCTTATCATCGCGCACGAAGCTCCAGTTCATCATCGTAACAGGTCCCGTTAGCATGCCTTTCATAATCTTTTTAGTACGGCTTTGAGCGTATTTGATCCACTCCACGGTCATTGGTCTTGGACGGCTAACGTCGCCGAAAAGTAGCGGCGGTTTCACGCAGCGGCTGCCGTAGCTCTGCACCCAGCCGTTGGCACTAAACGCGTATCCGCTCATCTGCTCACCGAAATACTCGACCATATCGTTGCGCTCAGGCTCGCCGTGAACCAATACGTCCAGACCAATCTCATCTTGAAATTTAACGCAGTCATCGATGTAGGCTTTGATGTCGCGCTCGTAGGCTTCGCGGCCAATTAAGCCCTTTTTGTAGGCGTTGCGAACCTGGCGAAGTTCGGCAGTCTGAGGGAAGGAGCCGATCGTAGTGGTAGGTAAAATTCCATAGCCTAGCTCTTTTTTCTGCACCTTGATGCGATCCTCGTAGCGATCGGCACGCTCGAATTTATTTAAATTTGCGGCGCGGCTTTGCACTCGCTCGTCATGAATAAGCGGCGAGCTAGCGCGAGTTTTAGCGGATTTTTGATTTTCCTCGTATGCCTTCATGCCGTGCTCGCACATCGGGATTTCAAAGAAAAGATGGGTTAAAATAGAAATTTCGCTTAACTTTTCGACCGCAAAACTTAGCCAGGATTTGATCTCGGTGCTTAGCTTGTCCTCGTATTTTAGCGTGAAAGGCACATGCAAAAGCGAGCAGGAGGTGCCCACATAGATGCGCTCCTTAGGAACGTAGGCTTCAATAGCCTTGAGCTGAGCGAGCTTTTTGTCGATGTCGCTCTTCCAGATATTGCGCCCGTCGATCACGCCCGCAAAGAGCACGGTCTTAGCGTCTTTTAAAGCTTGAAGCTCTTTTTTGATATTCTCCTCGTTTGCGTAAACAAAATCAAGCCCGATCGCCCAAACATCGGTCTTTACTATCTCGCGCACGGCCTCGGTCGCATGCTCAAAATAGGTCATAAAGATGATTTTTACGTTGCTTGCGGCCTTGCTTAGGCGCTGATAAACAGGCACGATCTTCGGCGCTAGCTCAGCCGCGCGATCTGTCACAAAAATCGGCTCGTCGATCTGAACCACGACCTCGCTATCAAGCTCGCTAAGAAGCTTTAGCAGCTCCTCGTATTTCGCGGTAAGGGCATCTAAATGCGCGAGCGGATCGCTTTTGTCGCTTGATTTGCTAAGCGCAAGATAGGTGATAGGTCCGATTAAATTTATCTTTAGCGCGCAGGAATCCTTAAAATCGTTATTTTTCGCAGCTTTGTACTCGCTTAAAATTTTACTAGGATTTAGGCTAAATTCCGTATACGCCGAGATCTCGGGCACAATATAGTGGTAGTTTGTGTTAAACCATTTCGTCATCTCCATCGCGACTGCGTCTTTACTGCCGCGCGCCATCGCAAAATACTGCTCATGCGCCGAAAGAGCCGCAAAGCGCTGCGGGATCACGCCGAAAAGAACACTGGTATCGAGCATTAGATCGTAGTATGAAAAGTCGTTTACGCTAATTAGGCCGCTCCAAGCATCCAGCTGATATTTGATGTGGCGATCTTTTAGCTCTGCGGCGACTCGCTCTAGAGCGTCATAATCGCACTTGCCCGCCCAATAGCTCTCTAAAGCCTTCTTTAACTCGCGCTGCTCTCCGATACGTGGAAAGCCCGTAACGTAACTCTTCATCTCTATCCTTTGAGTAAAATTTTGGTATGAAAATGTTGATTTTATCTAAAATTTCTTTTGCCGTCATTAAAATTTTAATCTAATCTCGAAAATGAACGAAATTTTATCCAAAAGCGCAGGGATAGAATTTCTCGATAAAATCTGAAATGGAATTTTTATCGACGGAATTCCGTAAGTTAAAATTTTAGGATTGAATTTAAAGGCGTTAAATTCATCACAATTTAAACCTCATCGCAAGATTCTACTAAAACTTAGTAAAGCCTTGCGACGAAGCTAGCCTTACCTGACACTCTGCAAAGCTACTGAGTATCAAGGCTCTATGAAAGCAGTGCAACGCCTCAAATATGAAAATTCTTAGAATTTATAATTATATCCTGCGTAAACGCCGTATTTTTTACCGTAGTTATCTTCGATATAATCGCCGTCTTTGTACCACGCCTTGCTTGCTTTAAAGCCCATTTCAATCTCGCTATTGGAGCCAAACTCATACGCAGTACCTATCTTGCCGCCCAAAATGAAGCCACCCAGTGTATCGTCCGCTCTAACCCAGCCGCCATTGTTATAGTCTATTTTAACTTCAGTATCTAGCACCGAAAGCCCAGCGTAAGCACCTAGGACGAGCTTAAATCTACCGAAAAGTTCCGGCGTAAAATCCGCACCGGCTACGAAATCGTGCGTGCTCCATTTAACCTTTCTTTTCGAATTGGCATTCGAGCTGGAATCCTCGCCCTTAAATCCGTAAAAATACCCGCCGTAGGCCCTAAACGTGCCGAAGTCATATCCGGCTTTAACGCCGATCTGCGGCTGTCCGTCATCAAAACCCGCAGCTTGGTTTTTGAAATTGTATCCGCCTTCGCCACCTATGAAAAGCCCCTCCGCCATCGCGCTTACTGCAGCTAAAGAGCTAAGAAGCGCCACTTTTGCAACTAAATTTCTCATATTTACTCCTTTTGGTGAAATTTCATCTTAATGATAGCGACACGCTTCGAAACCTAGGCTAAATTTAAAGTAAATACATAACATTTACGATTTTTAGTGACAAAATTTTAAGTATTTTTGTAATTTATTTATAGCCAGTATAAATTCTAAATCTCAGCATATAATTTACATTATAAATTTTTTATCGCTTAGTAACATATGCTTTGTAAAAGTATAGCGTAATAAGAATTTACGCGGTATTCCTCTGGATATAAATTTATCTTAATAACTTGTAAATCCGCGCAGAATTACTTAAATAAACGGGCTCAAACAGATCTTTATCATAGTTTTCCAGCACAAAAAGTTGGATAAAGGCTGATTCAAATACCTTTTTATCTAAGATTAAAATTCTTTGGTAATCTGGTAAAAATATCACGTAAAGATTAGAATTTTTATCTATCTGCTTAGATAATTTGACGAGTTTGCCGTTTACTTCGCCCACTTGATAATATGAATTAATAGGCATTCTTTTACCGTCATAGATTAGGTATTCAGGATCGATGCTAGGCAGCGTGCATTCATCATTTATTATGATGCTCTCTCCATCTTTACCCATTCTAATATCATAACCCACATGAATAAATGGTGTCCAAGACTCTTTACCTGTTTCTATATTTACGGTAGAAAATTTTAAGATATTAGGCAATATATCTATCATGTGCGGTACGAAGTAATAATATATATCCCTAGTTTTCTGTGGAAGCTTGAAATTCTTGTCGCTTAAAGAACTTAAAAATTTATTGATATCCGCTTCACCATAGTCTTTTTGAATTTGATATAGATTTAGTTTAAATTTATCTTCCAGTTTAGGATTAAATTTTTTACCTTGCGACTTTTGTATATATTCGACATTAAGCCTTGCCATATTAGCAGAGCTTATCTCATCTTTATTAAAGGAAAACGCACTCATAAAAGTGTATTCTCCCGCCTGTCTACCTCCGGGATCAGCTACTACTTTTACATCGGAGTAATATCTGATTAAATATCCGTAATCCCACCACGATAGTACATAATCCTCCCTGCTAGCTTTATTTTTTAGCTCTGCAAGAGGCGTTATGGAGTCTTTCGTAAGCGTAGGCGCAACTCGGAATTTATAAATAAAATCTATGCTAGGCATTAGTGCTAAACAGGTTAAAATAGCTAACAAAGTACTTCTAAGCCAAGTGCGTATTTCAAAGTAATTCAGCACAAAATATATAAAATAAGCAAATCCAAGCGCTATCATCGGCGTAGCGTACATTGTAAAGCGAGTTCCACCGAAAAGTGCTAAAACTCCAAGCGCTATCATCGGTAAGATTAAGATAAACGAACGAAATTTTATCAGCAATAGAGCCAGCCCTCCTACGGCGCATATAAATATAAATAGATGCCCACTAGATTCAAGCACAAATTTTATGAAATTAGCGTTTTCTACCTCATTAACCGTACTTCTAACGCCGTAGAAGTAGAAAATTTCCTCTTTGCTTACATCTTTTAAGATGTAAGCTTTAAGCTGCACTGCTATAGGCACAAGTCCGCCGAATATGACGAACGTAATTGCGACGATCACGCCCAAAATCCGAAGAGCTTTTTTGCTTTTATGGCTTGGAATTTTAATCATTAAAAAATATAAAAACGCAATTAGTGCGATTTTAAACAATAAAATATAATTTACAATTATTGTCTCGCCTCCGTAATACGCGCTAAATTTTATGACCGCTGCAACCATAAAAATAATCGCTTTGTAATTTGCCTCATTGCGTCTATTAAAAATCAAAGTATATATTAAAAATATCACTATAATCGCCATATTTAGAGAATACGAGCTAGGATACCACCAATCATAAATCACTGTAAAAACGGCAGGTAAAGCAAAGCTGCTCTGCTCGCTTCGCCCTATGAGCTTAATCAAAGCCCATATCGTTAGCAGCGGCAGAGTAACATTTAACATATCGCTATCAAAATATCCGCCCAAGGTCCTGACATAATACCCCGGCAGCACGCAAGCAAGCAGTGCCGCGATGATGCCGGCGCCCAGGATCTTATACTCTCTTGCTATCAAAATAATCGGCACGGCCACTAGCGGCGCCAAAAACACGCTCATATAGATCGTAATGCTATTTAGACTGACGGGCAAAATTTTACTAAGTAAAAATGCTAGAGTTGGGATCGACGCGCCGTACGGGCTAAGATCGCCCGGCTGGTGAAAGCCCGCTATCATATCGCGCGCACCCTCGGCGTTTGCAAAGGCGTCATTTGTAGTCATGATGAGCTCGCCGTCAAAAGAAAACTGCTCAATCCCGCTAGCCCAATATATCCAAAAAAACCTGCACGCCACGCCGAATATATAAACCAGCGTCATGATCAAAAAAATATCCATGCGTGAGTATTCGCCGTTTGTAATTCTAAATTTTTGCATTTTTTTCCTTAATATAGCCGCTACCGGTGTTTTTCGCGATTAAAATTCAATCTGCCTCTGTAAATTTATCATTTTATATGCATTTAGCTGGCGCTGCGCCGCACCGCTCTACGACATTGTTTAATTTCCGTTTATTATAGCAAAATTTACCTGATTTGCGATGCGAGATGTAGAAATTTATACGACAAATTACTGCGGATGGCGCGAGCAAACCGAAATTTAATCTATTTCGCTCGCGCTATAAAGTATCAAAATTTACGCGATTTAATACGCGTCGCACATAAATTTACAGACGGTTTTCGTGCGCAGATTAAGCATGATCGAGCTTAGGCATCTGCCGTCCTTATTGCCGCTTAGCAGGCGCACGGCATCGCCCTCTTTCCACTGCGTGCTGTCGCCCTCGATCGTCCTATAATGCGCGCCGTTAATGACAAGCGATTCGCCACCCTTTAGAGTTTTATCGATCTTTAGATCGCTTGCGATCTGGCTTAGATCGCCTTTTAGGGCATTTGCGATTAGTTTTTCCTCGGCCTGCTCATGCGTCTTCATCGAGCTTTTAGCAAAGTCCGGCACCTGCACAGTTTCGGTCTGAGCCGAAGCAAAAGCGGCTAGCACGCAAGCGGCGTAAATTAGTTTCATATTTTCTCCTCGGTTTTTTCAAAATTGCGGCGATTATAGCAAAGTTTACTTAAAAATTTCGGTCTAAATTTAGCTAGAGTTTAAATTTAAGAAATCGCCCGTCTGTTTAAAACAGAGCCGAACTCGATGGCAAATTATAAAATTTCGCCGCAATTTAAAATTTACTTATTAAAATACGCCGCGAGTGCGCTTAACCAAAAAACAAGGCTATTATCCAAGACATCGTCCACGGCGTACCCGCAGAAAACGCCGCAAGCATCGCCGAGGAGAGGATGCTGCTGCCGTATTGCAACGAGCCGATGAGCGCAGCGGCCGAACCTTTCATCTCCTGCGGCACGCTATCAAGAGTGCGGCATTGGAGCAAGAGGCGACGATATAATAATACTAAAGACGATTATGTTTCTATAGAGTAAGTATTTAATAATATTTTTTTAAAATATGTTTAATTAACCATAAATTTGCCTGTATATAAATATTACAAAATATATGTGACAAAAAAAAGGATATTTAAGATATAATAACCATACAAACATCAATATTATAGAAATTTAAAGTAAAAATGAGATAGAGGACGATGCAAATAAAAAGTAAAATAGAAGACAAATTTATTGATCTTTTAAGGAAAGAAAGCGCTATTTGCATGGTATTAAACGGCAAATGGGGAGTTGGAAAAACATATTTTTGGCAAAAATTTGCGGAAAGAAATTCAAAAAAGTTAAATAAAAAATTTGCATACATTTCTCTATTCGGTAAGGATGATATTAAACAAATAAAACAAGAAATTATATTGCAGGCCTATCGAATAAGTCGGACGATATCTGAAATTTCAAAGAATGCTAAAAAATTAAGATTTGATAAAATTTTAGATGAAGTTACGCCAAAATTGGGTTCGGCCATTATTGAATGCATATCGTTTTTTGAAAAGAAAGATTTCGAAAATATCGTAATTTGTTTTGATGATTTTGAAAGATTATCAAATAAATTAAGTTTAAAAGACATATTCGGATTAATATCAGAAATTAAAGAACAGAAAAACTGCCATATTGTTATGATTTTTAATGCTGGTGAATTAATTTTAGACAACGATACAAAAAAGCAAAAAGATAAAATTATAGATTACGAATTTGAATATAATCCCTCTATAGAAGATTCATATAAAATTTTGTATGAAGAGCTTAAATTTTTTAAAAGCTATCCGCTCGAATATTTTAAACACCATAACATAAATAATATAAGAATTATGAGACGAGTAGTGGCTGCGCTAAATGATTTTGGTTTTTTAGAAAAAGATTTAAAGGATTTTAAATACACCGAGCAAATTTTAGTAAAAGGCATTATGGAAATAGCTACTATAAATGCTTTGAAATTAAATATGGATTTTAAGGAGCTTGATAAATATTCTTTTAAGTACTTTACTACTAATCTTAAAGATAACGAGAAAAATAAAGAGTTTGACGAGGTTATAGAATATGCTCAAATAAATTACCTTGAGCCAAGTGACATAAGAGAGGAAATCATAAGCTATATAACAAAATCCATAACAGATGACGAAAAGATTAGAGATGTTGTTAATATCATAAAATTTAAAGAAGATAAGCTTAAGAAATTGGATGGATATATGCATAGATTGCAATACGACTTTAAATTGGATGATGGAGAATATTGCAATAAAATAAGAGATTTTCTTGCTGACAATATTGATATGGTGTATGTTTTAGGGGTAAGTAATTTTATTTTCTATATAGAGTTTATCAAAGAACGAAATCCGACACAAGCTGATGAATACCATAATTTTGCCATTAATATATTGAAGGGCATATTGGAAAATAATAGTTACAATACCATTTTGCCGTATAATCCTGATATAGATAAAATTTTAGAATTTGACCCCGTATTAATAGAGTATGATGATAACTTGAGGGATATGTCTGATCGTTCAAAAATTAGCACAAAAGAGGGAATTTTAGATCTTTTAAAGAATGGAAATGAATTGGAGCTTGAAGTATTTGAAAAAGTAGACGATGAAAAATTAAAACAATTAATACTAAATGACTGGGAATTTTGCTTTGGCGTTGTAAGTTGTTTAAATAGTAACCTTTTGATATGTTCCAGTTGTGAAAATTTGATAAATAAGTTTATCAGAATTTTTGAGAGTATAAATTCCGATAAAAATACTGTCAAATCCATCAAGCTTTTAAATGCAATAAAAGAAATTACGATAAAAACTAAAATTTTAGGCGAAAATCGCCTAAAATTTTAGTTTACTTCATACCTCTCGCCGGGTTTCATTTCGATTATTTCCCACGGCAAGCCCTGTTTATTTAGCTCGTCCATGAAAGGCTTGGCGTCGAAATTTTCCATATTAAAGACGCCTTTTCCGCTCCAGATGCCCTTTGCGACCATCATCGAGCCAATCATTGCAGGCACGCCCGTCGTGTAGCTCACGGCCTGCGCGCCCGTCTCGGCGTAGCAAGCCTCGTGGTCGCAGACGTTGTAGATATAGACCTGGCGCTCTTTGCCGTCTTTGAGCCCGCGGATCACGCAGCCGATGTTGGTTTTGCCCTTCGTGCGAGGGCCTAGCGACGCAGGATCAGGCAGCAAGGTCTTTAGAAACTGTATCGGCACGATTTTCACGCCGTTATGCTCGACCTCGTCGATGCGCAGCATGCCGACGTTTTCTAAGCACTTCATATGCGTGAGGTAGCTTTGTCCAAAGGTCATGAAAAAACGGATTCGCTTTAGCCCCTTGATGTTTTTTACTAAGCTTTCGAGCTCCTCGTGATAGAGCAGGTAGCTATCTTTGACGCCGACTTTCGGGTAGTCCCATTTGAACATTATCTCCATCGGCTCGGTCTCTTTCCACTCGCCGCGCTCCCAATAGCGGCCTTTTGCGCTTACTTCGCGCAGATTGATTTCTGGGTTGAAATTCGTCGCAAACGGATATCCGTGATCGCCTGCGTTGCAGTCTAGGATGTCGATCTCGTGGATCTCGTCAAAGAGATTTTGCTGAGCGTAGGCGCAAAATACGTTCGTCACGCCCGGATCAAAGCCGCTTCCCAGCAGCGCCATCGTGTTTGCGGCTTTAAACTCGCCGTCCTTTGCCCACTGCAGCTTGTATTCAAATTTCGCCGTGTCTGGGTGCTCGTAGTTTGCGGTGTCGATGTAGGGGATGCCGGCGCGCGAGCACGCGTCCATGAGGGTCAGATCTTGATACGGCAGCGCCACATTTAAAAGCAAATCGGCACCCGTTTTTTTGATGAGCGCGACTACGGCGTCGGTATCGTCCGCGTCGATCTGGGCGGTGTCGATAGCAACGCCTAGGCGGTCTTTTATAAATTTAGCGATCGCGTCGCACTTGCTTTTGGTGCGGCTTGCAAGGGTGATCTTGCTAAAAACGTCCGCATTCATCGCGCATTTTACGGTCGCGACTTGGCTCACGCCGCCCGCGCCTATGATTAAGATATTTGACATTTGGGCTCCTTTAAATTTTAAATTTTGTTGCAATTTTAGCAAATTTAAGATGAATTTTAAGAGGCGGGCGCAATTAATCATAGAAGTTTGATTGTGGCGGACGCGGAGCGCAATCCAATTTTAACAAGAGCGCCAGAAGCGGCACGCACTAAAATTTTACGCGGATAGCAGCATGCCGATTGACGGCGGCACGAGATTAATTTTACCTCCTGACATCGCGCGATAAAATTTTAAGCTTTAAAGGGCCAGTTTAAATTTAACACTCCGCGTCGAAGCGTGGAGAATTTAAAATTTAAAGCCCCTCGCTTCGCTGCTAAAATTTATCGCGTTTCTTGCCTCGGCGCGCAGCAAACCGCATACCGCGGCTAAATTTAGCGCTTTAGCGAACAGCGGTTTAAAAAGTAGCAAGCGGGACAAAATCCCGTGACACCCACGATAAAGGGCACGAGTCCGACCAGCCCCACCAGCTGCTAAATAACGGCTTTTGCGATCATTATCGCTAGTCCCATTAGCGCTCTTATTATCCTAGTTTTTTACTTAGCATTGCGTTTTCACTTCTTTGTTTTTACATTTTGCACGTATTAATGCTTAAAATTTTTAAAGTAAGCAATGGCAGCAAACCGCCACCTAGCGTATCATCTTTGAGCCCGCCCTCCTATATACGCGCCTTGGTTAAATTCGGCTTCGTTTAATTATCTTTTCTTTTGCATAAAAGTGCGATCCGACAAAATTTATGTGCCTGAGGAGTGAAATTTTATTCGAGCTCGACTTAAAAATTTCGACAAGCGTAAAACAAGGTGAACTCGAACGCTGGCGGGCAGTAGGTAAAATTTGCGTATCGAAGGATAAAAATTTACACATAGCTTTAAATTTGGAATTACGATAAATTGAACCGAGCGGAATTTTATCGTTGCAGAAAATTTGTCTAAATTTAGCTCGCCGCGTATTTTTAGGATTTAAATTTAGACGCTGCGGCAAAGAAGCGTAATGCGATATTTACGATCGAGGCGGCACCGATCTCGCGCCGTACCGCTAAAATCAAATTTCGTAGCGATAAATTTTGCCAAAATTTTCATCCAGATTGTAGCTAAACTCGCCGCCTGCGTAATAGATTGTCTCGCCGCTCTCCAGCTCGAAGCGTTGATACACGCGCAGCACGACCTCGTTTTCGCTGATGCCTTGGACATGGATAAAGATATCACTCTTTCTGCCCGCAGTCATCGCCATTTGGTAGAGCTGATTAAATAGCGCGTATTCCGGATCTTTCTCGGCATCCTCTTGGGATAAAAAGCCCTCTAGCACGCCCAGCATCTCCGCGCGAAATTCCGTCCTGGCGCGCGCATAGGCGTTTTGGATATTTTCGATCTGATCGGTATCGAGTAAATTTAAAAGTGAATGTTTGCCCACGTAAAGCGTCGCGCTCGATGTGATTTTGCCGTCCTTGTCGGTCACTAGTCGCAGAGCTTTCTCTACGCGCCACAAGGCCTCTTTTAGCTCGAGCCCGCTTTCAATTTCAATTTTCATCATAGATCCTTTATCAAGAATGCGGAATTTTAGCGTGAAATTTTAAATTTTAAAGACAAACTTCGCGATCAGATACGCCATATACAGCATCAAAACTCCCACGAGCGCGTCGATTATGCGCCATGCCCTACTGCTTGCAAAAAGCTTCGAAAGCGCCCCTGAGCCGTAGCCCAAGCCGAAAAACCACGCAAACGATACGAACATAACTCCCGCGTAAAACCACGGTTTTTGGGCATCTACGATCGTAGCGCCGAGTGAGCCCACGACCACGACGGTGTCTAAATACACGTGCGGATTTAGAAGCGTAACCGCAAGGGCTTTGGCTACGACGGGCGCCAGCGGGCTATTTGCAGAGTTTTGAATCTTGGCAAAATGCGAGCCCTTATGGGCACTAAAAAACGAGCTTAGCGCGTAGCAGAGCAGAAATATGACCCCGCCTATGCCTAAAATTTGGGTAAAAAGCGAGCCTTGCTTAAGAGCGCCGCCGATTAAAAATATCCCTACGGCCGTAAATACGGCATCGCTTAGCGCACAGACCGTGCAAACCGCCGCGACGTGGTTTTTCGCAAGACCTTGGGAGATGACGAAGATATTTTGCGCGCCGATCGCGACGATGAGTGAGAGCATCAGCGCAGCTCCTTGCAAGAAAATTCCGATCGGCAAAGAGTTCAAGGCTGCACCTGCCTACTTATTTTACTTTCGCAGGCGGAGCTTTGCATCACCGTATCGGTAGTATCGGAGCCATCTACCGCCGCACTTTCGGGCGCAGCGTCAGGCTCATTATCGCCCGCGAGAATTTTAGGCGCGGAATTCTCGGCGCCTATGAAATTTTCGCCTGCGACGGCGCTATTTGAGGAAGCGGCATCATTCGGCGCGGCAGGGCTTTGTTCGTTTAAATTTGAAGCGCCCTTCAAATTCTGCGCGCCGTTTGAATCAGCGGCGCCATTAGAATTTTGTGCGATGGAATTCTGCACGGCGTAGGAATTCTCCGCGCCTAAATTTTGTGCGCCGTAGGAATTTTGCGTATCGGAATTTTCATCGCGGAGGTTTTTAGTTTTAAAATTTCTACCGCTACCCGCGCTTTTTTTAGAGCTCTTAGCGCCCTTGCGAACTTTTGAGGCGGTTTGCTCTTCCTCAGAGCTTTGCGAAAGACCCGCTTTCTCGCGCAAAATTTTGCTCAGCTCGTAGATCGAAATTTCAAACGAGCCCGGTAGAGTGGCCTCCGTGTCGCTGTAAAATCGCAAAAAATTAAAGCGGTCCTGGGCCTGCGGCGCTTTTTTGAATACAAAATTTAAAAGCTCCGTTTTGTTTCTGCCCGCGACAAAGGTTTTGATGCCTAAATTTGCGATATCTTTGTATTCGAAGCTCTCAGAATTCGCGCCACGCACGATAGTAAGGGCGTTCTCGCCGATCTGCAAATAATTTTTAGCGCCGAGTCTGAGCGCGCAAAAAAACGCGCAAAATGCCGCGACTACGGAAGCAAAAAGCGCCGCGCCGCCAAAGCCCGCGTGGTAGCAATACCCGCTAGCGAGCGCCAAAATCGCCGATCCCGCAAGCGTCATCGCTACGGGCTTTTTATTCTCTTTTACTATCATCTTCCCTGCTTAATCAGTTGTCTTATATATTCGTAAATTTTAAAATTTAGCGCATCCATTACCGAGTCTTTAGAGCCCGGATTTTTGATGCTTTGGTAGTTAAGATTAGTTACGTAATCCTTCCACGCGCCCTTGTTTTTGACGCTTATGTAGAGGCTAATCTGCGAGTCGTAGAAGTAGTCTCTGTAATAATCGTCGTCGTCCCAAGGATCATAACCGAACGGCATCCCCCAGCCTACGCCCACGCCCGTATATCTGTAATATCTGCCAAATCCCATACCAAAGCTAAATCTTGGATTATCCCACGATCTGCGCGAAAAATCCGCCTTGCGGAAGTAGTTGAGATTGCCGCCGATTTGGACGTTCGCCGCGCTTTTATTTACGACTTTAAATCCGTCCGCACGCAGATGCTGGATCACTACTTGGGTTAAATTTGAATCCGTCGTCGAGGTATTGGTGAAATTTACGCTTATGAGCTTATCCTGCGGAAATTCCATAATGTGAAGCGGCTCGGAAGTGCGCACGATACCGCTATTTACGGGCACATTTTTAGAGCAGCCCGTAAAAATCAAAAACGCCGAAATGACCAAAAAAAGTGAAATTTTATTTTTCAAGACGGATCCTTTCGCTTAAGATTTCAAATCCTAAATTTGAGTGATTGTAGCATAAATTTAAAATTTTAATGTCAGTAAGGAGTGATTTTTTGAAATAATATAACGATCGATACGCAGGAGCGGAGATTTTCAAATAAAATTTCGCGCCGAGCGACCGCTAAATTTAAAGCCGTCGCTCGGTTGAAATTTCTGCGAAAAGAGACGGAATTTTAAAACCGGAGGAGTTTAAAATTCCATACTCTTATAGGTTCACGCCGCGCGTAAGCACGCGCTTGCGGTAAACCTCCGAAACCCTAGACGCGTCGCCCACGATTAGAGCGTTCGTGCAACAGATCGCCGCGCACATTGGAACCTTGCCCTCTGCGATGCGGTTTTGACCGTATTTATGCAGTTCCTCGTGCGAAAACGTAGGCTCCGGTCCACCCGCGCACATAGTGCACTTATCCATCGCACCTTTGATACCGAAAGCCCCGTCTCTAGGGAATTGCGGAGCGCCGAACGGACACGCATAGAGGCAGTATCCGCAGCCGATACATTTATCTTTGTCGTGTAAAACGACACCGTCGGTTCTGATATAGAAGCATTGAACCGGACAAACCTGCGCGCAAGGCGCATCGGTGCAGTGTTGGCAAGCGATAGAGCTTGAAACCTCCTGCCCCTCTATGCCCTCGTTTAAAGTAATAACCTTGCGCCTATTGATCTGCACGGGAACCTCGTGCGCCGAGCTGCAGGCTACCTGGCAACCATAGCAAGCGATGCAACGCTCGACATCGACGTAAAATTTTAATCTTGCCGGCATTTTATCTCCTTATGCTCTTTCTAGTCTGCAAAGACCGGCGTTAAATTCCGAAATTTGCGTATTTATGTCAAAGCCGTAGTTGGTAATCGTATTTGAGCTCTCGCCTCTGATATATGGCTTAGTGCCCTCAGGATAGCGCTCGCTTAGATCCTCGCCCTGGAAAATTCCCGCGAAGTTATACGGCATAACAATACGATCAGGCGTTACGGCGTGCGAATAGATGCACTTGACTTTGATCTTAGTGCCTTGCGGCGAATGGATCCACATCATCTCGCCATCTTTGATACCTTTATCAGCGGCAAGCTTAGGATTTACGTGCGCAAACATCTCCGGAGTAATCGCTGAAAGATACTTGCTCGTGCGCTCGATCATACCTGCACCACTTAAATTTACGAGCCTTAGCGAGCTCACGATAGTAGGGAAATCCTTGCTCCAATCCTGCTTTTTCTGCTCGGAAATAAATCTCGTAAAGACGCGGAAATTTCGTTTTTGATCCGCAAAGGTCGGATATTTCTCCACTAAATCCCATCTAGGCGAGTGGATCGGCTCGCGGTGCTTCGGAATTTGATCCGCAAACTGCCAAACCTTGGCTCTGGCTCTTGCGTTTCCGCAAGGACAAATTCCAAACTCGCGACATTTCTTAGCGATAATGCCACTATAATCTGTGCTCCACGTAGGTCCCATCTTGGCTTTCTCTTCCTCGTTTAGCGTGATGCCTAAAACCTGCTCGATATTTGCCTTGGTAATCTCTGCATGTCCGCCTTGAATTTTTGATCCCGGAAGGGTAATGCTCTCGTCGGCTAGCTGCGAAACGCCGTCGTGTTCTAAGCCGAAGCGGTTTCTAAATCCCATACCGCCGTCGGCATAAGGCTTAGTTACGTCGTAAAGGATCGGCGTGCCCGGGTGTTGCGTATCCCAGCAAGGCCATGGAAGCCCGTAGTATTCGCCCTCTACTTCTCCGCCTATGCCGCGCAAAGTATCGGGATCAAATAGATGCCAGTTCTTCTGCTGTCTGCGAAATCTAGCTGCGGTGCGTCCGTTATTTCCAATACTTTGAGTATTGCGTGCGATCTCATCGGTAGCGTCGTCAGGCCAAACAAAATCGTCTTTAACCTGCTTAAGCTCGCCATCAACGATGCCCATCTTCATGCCGCGGACGTATTCGTCGTAAAAGCCGAATTTTTTCGCGAATAAAAACATTACTTCTTGATCCTCTTTGCTCTCAAATAGCGGCTTAACGATCTGAGTTCTCCACTGACCGCTACGGTTTGTAGCGCTTAGATGACCTTCGCTTTCAAACTGCGTAGCTACCGGCAAAACATAAATTCCATCCGGTCTATCGTTTAGAATCGCTACTTCGTTTAAGAATGGCTCGGCAACTACCAGCATATCGATCTTACCTAATGCTTCTTGAGTCTCTCGAACGTGAGCCATAGAAGTAATTCCTGTGCCTTGCACCCAAAGAACGCGGACGTTACCGCTACTTAAAACGGGCTCGTTTTTCAAAACACCCTGCCACCATTTAGATAGTGAAAAGCCCTTTTCGTTGCGCCAGTTTATCACATCTTGCTCGATGCTCGGATCGTAGTGAAAATACTCGGTAAAATTCGTACCAGGCACTTTTTCACCCTGCTTTTCGTGCGGCTGCTTAGTAGATACGGCAAATCTTTTAATAAACTGCTCGTAATCTACGCCCCAGCCCTTGCAGAAGTGCTTCCAGGAGTTATCGGCTAGCCCGTAATACGCAGGCAAGCTATCAGAGAGATTGCACATATCGGTAGCGCCTTGAACATTATCGTGACCCCTAAGGATGTTGCAGCCACCGCCTGGCTTGCCCATATTGCCTAGTATGAGCTGCAAAAGAGCCAAAATTCTAGTATTTGAACTTCCGATCGAGTGCTGTGTAATGCCTAGAGCCCAGCATAAAGTAGCGGGCTTTGTGGTAGCGAACATCCTCGTAAATTCTATCAGCTCCTCTTCTTTGCAGCCGGTGACATTGGCTACCTCTTTAGGATCCCACTTCTCAGCTTCGGCTCTAATCTCCTCTACAGCGTAGGTTCTGGTTTTTATTAGCTCCTTATCTTCCCAGCCGTTTTTAAAGATTAGATGCAGCATTCCGTACACAAACGCTATATCGGTTCCCGGACGAATTCTAATATACATATCGGCCTTAGCCGCAGTTCTAGTAAAATTTGGATCAACTACAACGATTTTCGCGCCGTTTCTATCGCGAGCCTGAAGAGCGTGCTTCATAGCTCCCACTGGATTTGCAACCGCGGAATTCGCACCTATGAAAAGGATCATTTTAGAATTTTTCGCCATATCACCTACGTGATTTGTCATAGCTCCATAACCCCAAGTATTCGCCACACCGGCGACTGTTGCGCTATGTCAAATTCTGGCTACGTGGTCGTTGCTGTTCGTACCCCAGAAGGCTGCAAATTTTCTAAAATAATATGCCTGCTCGTTACAAAATTTAGCCGAACCCAGAAATACCACACTATCTGGGCCGTCCTCTTTGCGGACTTGAAGCATTTTATCGCCGATTTCGTTAACGGCTTGCTCCCAGCTGATACGCTCCCACTTGCCGCCAACCTTTTTGAGCGGATATTTAAGACGCATTTTAGATTTGGTTAGATCGATTTGATCGATTCCCTTACAGCAGTGGCTGCCTTGCGAGATCGGGTGATCTACTGCCATATCTTGGCGAATCCAGGTATTGGTGCTCTCATCCACTTGAGCCTCGATACCGCAGCCTACGGAACAGATCGAACATATCGTTCGCTTCATAACGGAACCTGGAAATGGGTTTTTGATCTCTTGCTCAGTAGCGGCTCTTAGCGTATTATTTTCGCCAAACGCAGCTACGCTGCTCGCTCCTAAAGCGGCGAGTTTCAAAAACGATCTCCTTCCGATCGCATTCTCACTCATGAAAATTCTCCTAGTAAGCTACTTTATAGTATTTTTTCCACGCTTCACTCTCCCAGTAAAGCACCTCTTTTTTCGGTGATTTGCCACGAACGGTATCGCCATAGTCCTGCTCGCTTTTTGCTAGCGCCTGAGACGCGGCAACGCCCACAGCGCCTACCGCGCCGATTTTTAGAGATTTTTTAAGAAAATCTCTGCGTTTGTTCTCCATGGTTTTCCTTTGTGAAGAAATCGCTTTAAATCTTTTATTGTAGTAACGCCTGTTACAGGATTTAAGTCTAATGAATTATAACGAAAAGGCAGTGAGATGGAAATTAAATTTTAAGTTACTTTTTAAATTTTATTTAAAATTCAAAATATAAAGTTCTAACTAAAAAACTACTCGCAAAACTAGAGTTTGCGAGTCTAAAATTTAACCGAAATTCTGCTTTTACGTTAAGATTTTGGTTAAAAATTTTATTTATCAATCCAGATCAAAAATATCTTCCGGATTGGTAAATTTATTTTGATAGCCACCTTTTTTGATCGCTTCTTTAACGACGCTGCGATCTTTCTTTTGCGGAGCGGCAAGCGCTAAAAGCGAGCGTTCAAGCGCAAAAAAGCTTCTCATTAGTGCGCCTAATGATTTGAAAAAATCCGCCCGCACATGCCCGCACAAAAGCTCGCTAAACTCATCCACAAAGCTGTTGGTGACATTCGTAAAAAGCTCTAACGCCAGCGTTTCGCCGCCTTGCGCACCGATGAAATTTTTAGCGTATTGCGCGCTCGCAGTATTTTTACCATCCTGCGGGCCTGTAAAATTTTTACTGTCATGCGAATCTACAGAATTTTTTCTGTCTTGCGCCGTCAAGCTCGCGCTATTCGTAAAATTTTGCTCGTTTGCCACGGAATTTTGTCCGTTTAAAACTGCGCTGTGTTTTGCAGCCGCGTCGCGCAGCAGAGTCGAATGCAGGTAAAAAATAAATCCCACATAGTCCTCGCACTCCTTGCAAAGCTCCATATTGCGGCGAAATTTACTCTTTTTTAGCACGTCGATTACCGCGACACGCATACGCCCGTCGTCACGTCCTTCGTCGTAGAAGCTCGCACTCATCGGCACATTGGCGTATGAAAAATCAAAAAGTACGGAATTTTGCTCGCTTTTAAACGCAGAAAAGTCGAATTTCTCCAAATTTTGAAATTCCGCCTCATCGCTAGGCACAATGGGCGAGCTGCGTAAAAACTCCAGCTGCTCCTTCCAACGCTTAAATTTCGCATCCGTTTCATAGAAAAAAAACGGAATTGCAAAAAATTCGTAGTAGTAGCTTCTTGCTTGAAGTAGATTCGCATCCATTACATTGCCCCTTTTCTAGCATCTTCTATCTGCTTTTTTATCATTATTTTCGCCTTGCAATCGCCGCAGCAAAAAAGAGTCTTCATCTTTTCAGGCTCGTTTGCAAAATGCGCACCCATCATATCCGCGATCTTCATCACGGCTTTGCTCGTCGCAAATTCCTTACCGCATTCAATGCACTTAAAAAGCTCATCTTTAGCTAGCATTTTGTAATTAAAAAATCCCGGCTCAAGCTCCACGCCGCAAGGCTCAAGCTCGATCGTATCCTTTTCGGCGCAGCTTAGCACGCAGTAGTTGCACGTCGTGCAAAGCGAGGCATTGAGCTTAATCGAATTGTCGCTGTTATCGGCATACAGCGCGCCGGTATTACAGGCGCCCACGCAGCTAAGGCAGAGCGTGCAGTTTGCTTCGTTTATGTTTACTTTGCCAAATTTTAGCAACTCTCCGCTTTTTACGGCGCCAAAGCTACCATTGCCAACCATCGCGCTTACGCGTTTTGAGAAAATTTCTTTCTTGCTAAGGCCCTGTTCGTTTAAACCAAACGCCCACGGCTGAGAGCTTTGCGCCCACTTTAGCGCCTCTTGCAGCTCGGTTAAATTTCGCGCTAAAAATACCGCGTCCTTGCCGTAGATCGCGCGCGAAATTCCATTGACAAGCTCCACCGCTTCACGCGTGCCCTCGCCCACGTCCGTGCCGTAAATGATCACACTCGAGCCGCTTTCTTGCATCGCGCTTAGCAGATTTATCTCATCTATTTGCTTGCTTCCAAAAATTCCAAACGGCAGCACACCGCACGGAAGCTGCGCTGCGGGTACGGACGCGATTTCGCTATCCGCGATGAGAAGCGGAATTTTGCCTGCATAGAGCTTTGCGATCTCGCCAAATACGCTTTGAGGAAGCTTGGCAAATTTCAGCGCGCCGCTAGGGCAGACGCTCACGCACGCGCCGCAACCGATGCAGTCGATGTGCGAAAATACTAGCTCGCGCTTTTCGTCGTTTTTCAAAATCGCCACTGTAGGGCAAACCTCCACGCATGGCGCGCGCAGCTCATTTCGCCTGCCTTGATACTGGCAGATCGCAGGATCGAAGATCGTGGAATTCTTATAATGATAAACCGGGCTTTTGGAATTTAAAATTTCTAAAATTTCATCGTCTTTTAGCCCCGAGATCTCGTAGCAGCCGCTTTGTCGTAGCTGATAGGGCGCTGCGCCGCTAATCAAGAAAAAATCAGCCTCGGTCTCAACCTCATCCCACTCGCTTAAAATCGTAACCGCAAGATCGCCAATCTCGCCGTAGACGAACTTTATCTCAGCCCTGCTTAACGCGATCACCTTAAATCCATGCTGCCTAAGTAGTCCCACAAGCCCCTCTCGCGGCTCATCACAGGCGAGAATTACGTTTTTGCCGACGGGCTTTTGATAGTCGCTATCTAGCGCGCCGTCGAAGGCAATATCTTTGGCGCGATACAAAATATCTACGTTTTTAGCGATTTGTAGCGGCTCATCTGCGGAATTTTCTATATAAAAATTTATCTCGGGCGCATAAATTTGCGCCTTTAATTTCGGTGAATTGGCGACGATAAATTCCTCATTTTTTGCCTCCTCTTCATCGCCGCAAATTTCGATATCATCGCTTAAGACGACATCTTTTAGCCCCGCGGCGTAAAATCCATGTTCTTTCATAATCTATCCTAAATTGATAATTAGGCGGGTTTTACTCTTATTTTCTAAACAGCTTTTAAATTCTGCGCTTAAAGTAAATCGAATTTAAATTAATAATTCTATAGATAAAGCAAAATCAAAGCTTTAAATGATAAAATCGCCTAAATTTTAAGGCATCGGGGTCGCAATGCAACGAATCAAACTACCCAAAATCGACAAAATCGCAAATGCGCAGGAGTTTCAAAACTGCCTCCGCCCGCAAATCATCAAAATCGCGCAAGAGCTCATTGAAGAGGCACGCAGGGAGGCGCTGCAAGGAGGAGCGGTCGCAAGCGAAAGCGAGATCATCGCACGCATCAAATCGCGCTACGAAAAATTTCAAAGCTTAAGCCTTAAGCCGCTCATCAACGCAACCGGCGTCGTGCTGCACACAAACCTCGGCCGCAGCGTCATCAGCGCCGAAATTTTAGCCCGCGCTCAAAAGATCATCACCTCGTATTCAAATTTAGAATACGACCTATCCGAGGGCGCGCGCGGCAACAGATACGACTACATAGCGCTTTTGTGCAGCGAGCTCTTCGGCGCGCAGGACGCACTCGTGGTCAATAACAACGCTGCGGCGGTATTTTTGGTGCTAAATACCTTCGCGCGCGGACGCGAAGTCGTAGTAAGCCGCGGCGAGCTAGTCGAGATCGGCGGGAGTTTTCGGGTAAGCGAAGTGATGGCAAACTCGGGCGCAAAGCTTGTGGAGATCGGCACCACGAATAAAACCAAGCTGGACGATTACGAAGAATCGATCAATGAAAATACGGCGATCTTGATGAAGGTGCATCGCTCAAATTTTAAAATTTCTGGCTTCAGCTCTAGCGTAAGCGCTGCGGAAGTTGCGGCTTTAGCGCGAAAAGCGACACGCAAAAAAAAGGAATTTTTAGCGCTTAGAGCGGCAAGCTTTAAAAATTTAGAAAATCTTTGCGGCGGCTCGTCGGATGCGGCGAACAAAATTTTAAATTCCGCGGCGAATGATTTAAGCTTGGCAGATAGTTCCGCGAATACTCTAAATTTAAATAGCGGCGAGCCGTCCGTAAATAGCGAGTATTTTTATGAAGGCGGCGAGAGCGAAATTTCCGCCAAAGCTTCTAAAATTTACCCCGCAAAATTTAGCATGAAAAAAGAGGACAATTTTAACGAGATCATCGATTATTACGATCTTGGAAGCGGCTACGCGAGCGAGCTGGGATTTGGGCTAGGCAAAAGCGAACCATCTATTTTTGAGCTTTTAAAAAGCGGCGTGCGGTTGCTTAGCTTCAGCGGCGACAAGCTTTTCGGCTCCGTGCAGTGCGGCATCATCTTAGGAGATCGACAGCTCATCGCGCGCCTGCGCAAAAACCAGCTACTGCGAATGCTGCGCGTGGATAAGATCACGCTAAGTCTGCTTGCCGAGACGATCAAGGCGTATATAAATAAAGAATTTCACCTCATCACGACGATAGATCAGATCCATCTGAGCCTGGACGAGCTGCGTGAGCGAGCGGAGCTAGTGCGATCGCGCATCGGCGTAAAATCGCAGATCGTGCCTACTACCACCTTCGTAGGCGGCGGTACGATGCCGAGCGCCTCTTATCCTAGCGTCGCGCTTGCGATACTTGACGGCGCAGATCCGCAGAGCACGCAGGCAAAATTTCGCGCTGTGGGTATAATCGGACGGATCGAGCAGGATAGGTTTTTGCTCGATTTCAGATCGATTTTAAAAAGCGACTTGCAAGATTTAATAAAAAAGATCGGAGAAATTTATGAATAGCGTAATCATCGGCACCGCAGGCCATAT
>CAUSCW010000018.1:0-33231 GCA_963530195.1 uncultured Campylobacter sp. | reverse complement strand
AATTTTAAAATTTATCCGCTTTCGTAAGTCTGAAATTTTAAAATTTAGTTTGGAGCATCGATGCATAATTTTAAAATTTTATAAAACTTGGAGGAGATAGAATTTTATCTCGCCTTTGCCTGTTTGAAATTTTAAAATTTAGCGTAGCACAGAGACTTTGAAATTTAGAATTTTACCCGTCCTTTGCAGACTTGAAATTTTAAAATTTAGAACAGCAAAAGACCCTAAAATTTGGTAGGTAAAGCGGTTTTAAATTTTAAATGCATTATATATTAGCGCATAGGCGGATATAAACATATCGCGGTATAATCCGAGAATTAAATTTTAAGGAGTGAAGAATGGCGTTTGAAAATGCAATCATCACAAAAAAGGATGATGAGAAGTATGGACTTAGCGAGATTTGGTTAAAGTATAATTCAAAGTACGATACTTTTATTAATAGGTTGGAGTGGACTATAGATAGAGATAGAAATTGTTGGTTATGGAAAATGTATAATTTTGAGGATCCGAATTACGATAGAGCGTTGCTTGCAAAAGCCGTATGGATCTTATGTTGCGATAGCACTCAAATATATGTAGTGTTGGATCAAAAGGTAGCGGATACGCGATCGGACGAATTCCACAGAATCTGGGGGCTTCTAGATTTAAAACCAAATCATACGCAAAATCTTAGTAAGCAAGATATTTTATGCCTGTTAAAAGAAATTTTAGAAGTATATAGGGACTGTGATTTGTGGAAACCGGAGTCGAATTATACTATGGAACTACAAAACTTAACTGATAAAGGGGAGAAATAAAATGGCAAATTTAACACTAGAACAAGCAAACGCAAGATTGGCTTTAGCTAATTCACTGGATGACATTATAGGTATTTTAAAAGAAATAGATATAAACTCGTCTGGATCAACAACTGTATTTTATAGTGGCATAAAAAATGATATAATTGATGTGATTAGTACAGCTGGTATGGTAACGCATGGTATTGCAATAATGGCAGGTGTTGCTTTCAGGGAAGGGAAAAGGTAAATATGAAATTTAAAACTTATACGCATGTAATTTTACAAAGTATTATTTTGATTAGCACTATTTTCATCGTTTATATTGTTTATAAAATTAATTTTAAGAAACAGGACGAGATTGTTAAAATTTCAGTAGAGGCTTTGCCTAATAGAAAATGTATTTCCAAAGGAATCGATATAACAAAAAAGCTTAGTTTATATCTTCAGTCGAAACAAGATACAGAAAATCTTGACGTAATACGATTGTTTGAAGACAATGGTTTTATCTGCCAAACAAAGACGAAGTGCCATTTTGAAGATTATGTAAATGGGGCGAAAAAGAGGATTGGTGTTGATTTTGACGAAAATCTTACAATAACATACGCTTATATTTTAAACGGCGATTGCTAATGAAATTTTTAAGGATTTATTATGATAATGGAAAGAATTGAGATAGGTTACATAGACTTAGGATTATTTTGGCATTCTTTTTTATTATATACTGATAAAAATGGCAAGCAAAGTTATTTGCGTGCGGGTCCAGCGGAGAAATATGGTGTAGGTGATGGTGTATTCTATAAAGTTGATGAGCTATCGATAAGCAGGGGCGAATACATTGAAGGTACTGTTGACTATCCACTGGACGGACATCCATATCCAATGAAGTACTGTTACAAGGCGAAGATTTGTCTGGTGTATGGAATAATGTAAATAAAAGTGCAGATAAATATGAAGCAGGTTATGCATACATTGGCACGAGACAAAATTGCAATACTTTTACTGCATCTTTATTGAAAGAGAATGACATACCACTTCCAAAATTCAATACATATACTGGTTATTGGACACTTGGATTTAATGATGACTTAAATAAAATATACGGTGGTCTTAAATATGAATATTATCTGGAGATTAAAGACTTACTAGTCGAATATATTGACGATATCAAGAAATTCTTCGGCTTTACCTCTATCAATATCGTCGACCCTCTCGCCCTTGATCTAAACGGAGACGGCAAGATCGGCATCAATCCTGTATCTATAACGGCTTCGGATAAAAAATCAGGCTCGAATAATAATGAAAGCGGCGGAGCCTACTTCGATCACAACGGCGACGGAGTATCTCACAGATCATCTTGGATAAGCAAAGAGGATGGAATTTTAGCCTACGATCGTAACGGCAACGGCAATATAGATGACGGCAGTGAGCTATTTGGAAATTTCACGCAGATAAAAGATAAAGATGGTAATCAAAGACTAGCCAAGGACGGTTACGAAGCTTTAAAGGAATTTGATAGCAATAACGACGGGCTTATAGATAATAAAGACGATAAATTTAAAGATCTTAAAATTTGGCAGGATGCGAACTCTAACGGGATCTCAGACGAAGGCGAGCTAAAGAGCTTAGATGAACTAGGTATCGCCAGCCTAAGCCTAAATCACAACGAGGTAAACGAAGATCTAGGAGGCGGAAACACCCTAAGTCTAAAGGGAAGCTATACTAAAACTGACGGTACCGCTCATAGTATGGGCGATCTGAATTTCAACGTAGATACGATAAACTCTAAATTTAAAGACGGGGCGCCGTTAAGCTCCGAAGATATGGCTAGAGCAAATATCAAAGGCTTTGGACTCTTAAGAGATCTAAGATCCGCCGCTGCATTAAATAAAGAGCTAGCTAGCGCGCTAGATAGCTACTCTCGCTTAAGTACCAAAGAGGAGCAGCTCAAGGCTCTGCCTGCTCTTATAAAAGCCTGGAGCGAGACTGCGGCAAGAAGCACGGGCGGAAATTCTAATGCCGCGGGCTACGAAGTAAACCTAAAAGGGGTGAAGCTTCCAAGCAATGTAAATTTAGGCGCAGGATCGAACATCAATGTAGATGCAGACGGTAACGTGATAAACTCCGGTAATCCAAACGCCAGAAGACTAAGCCTTACTCCGTCTCAATATCAGGCTCTACTAAATAGCTCAAATTCTATAGATGAGAGCTTACTAAAGGAGTTTGAGAGTATAAAATACAAGATCAAAGTAATTGATGCTTTCACCGGCTCAAAGACTGCGGATCTCTATTATATAAGCAATGAAGATATAAAAGCTATCATCAAAAACACAAACGAGACCTATGATAAAATTTTAAACTACTCCTATGCTTCGCTACTGGCTCAAACGAGACTAAAAGGCTATGCCGATCTGATAAGTCTAGATATGATCTCCGTGCCTAACGATACGGTTGCAAACGGTGGCGCCTCGGGGTCTGCAAGCGGCGGTGCCTCGGCGGGCAACAATTCAAAATCCGATGCCGCAAACGGCGGTGCAAACGCATCTGCTAAGCCGAAGTATGATTTCAGACTGAATTTCACCAAAGTAATCGATAAATTTAAAGAGATTAACCTAAGCGATCCGAAGAAGGCTTTCGTGGATTTGGCGGAGTTTACTACCTTATTTCAGAGCAAAAAGGAGTTCGCCGCAGGACTTAGCCTACTTGCCGAGTTCGCATACGGAGCGAATAAACGAGGAGTGTTGAGCGAATATCTTGACGCACTCGGCAAGGAGATACAAAGCAAGATAAACATTACCACTAGCTCAAGCGGCAGTACCGGCGATGATATTATGGTGGGCTCTGAAAATAACGATACTCTCTATGGTCAAAATGGCGACGATATCCTTGATGGCGGCAATGGTAACGATACCCTTGTAGGACAAGGTGGTAACGATACCCTCTACGGCGGCGGAGGCGATGATAGAATTGGCGGAGGCGATGGTAACGATACTATTTACGGCGGAGCTGGCAATGATTATCTGGAAGGCGGCGGCGGAGACGATACATATATCTTCAACCTGGGCGACGGAGCGGATACTATTGAGGACGGAAACGGAAAGAACGTAATTAAATTTGGACAAGGTATAGGTCTATCGGATATAAGCATTATAAGAACCGGATATAGACCTACTGATCTTCAAATATCTATCAAAGGAACGCAAGATAGACTTACTATTCAAAACGCCTATGAGTATAGGAACTATGAAGCATATGCTAATGCAAAAGCCATTGATAGAATAGAATTTGCCGATGGAACCTCTTTAACATATAAGGAATTGGAATCCCAAGTTTATTTCAAAGGTAGCGAAGGAGGCGATACGATTTATGGAACCTCTGGCGATGATGAAATTTACGGAAATGGAGGAGACGATTATTTAATCTCTTATTCTGGTAATAATAAGGCTTATGGAGGCGATGGCAACGACAGACTAGACGGTGGCAATGGCGACGATATCCTTGATGGCGGCAATGGTAACGATACCCTTGTAGGACAAGGTGGTAACGATACCCTCTACGGCGGCGGAGGCGATGATAGAATTGGCGGAGGCGATGGTAACGATACTATTTACGGCGGAGCTGGCAATGATTATCTGGAAGGCGGCGGCGGAGACGATACATATATCTTCAACCTGGGCGACGGAGCGGATACTATCTATGATACCTCTGGCGAAAACAAGATTAAATTTAAAGAGGGAATCGGTAAGGAAAACATCACCTTCCAAAGGATCGCCAACGATCTTGTATTAAAATACGGCGAGAATGATACCGTCCGTATAAATAATCAATTCGGCGGCGGTGCTATAGAGCAGATCGCGCTTGCTAGCGGAGAGTATATCACTGCCAGCAAGATAAATAAGATCATCGAAGATCTCAACGCTTACGCCTCGAATAACGGCATGAGCAACATCTCGATGGATGATATGAAAGATAATCCGGATATCATGCAGATGTTTGCGAGCGGCTGGGGGGAACTAATCCTCCAGCCTCACGCACTGTGTACTTCTAATGCTACGCCGTGCTTTGTTAATGACTATTTACAAAACGCCGCCAGTGTTATAAACTGGCGGCATAGCATTGCGAGACTTTACTTTAACTATCTCAGCGCCTATCCATTTAGCTAAATTTTACATAAATTTGTATGCAAAATTTTATGAATAGAGCTCAAGATATGTAAATTTAAAAGGGTAAATTTTGAAATGATCTTAAAATTTGCCTCCGCTTCAGATTTAAATTTTTAAGTTTCGAAGTCCGAAATTTCGATCATTGACTTCGAATTTTAAAATTCTAATCCTGCCCGCCTTTTTAAATTTTATAATCTAAAATCCTTGTGTTTCGAACCACGCAGCTTGAAGTCGCTGCTTCTTAAATTTAAAATTCTAAGCTCTGAGATGCGGAGCCTTGCTCGATAAAATTTTAAAACTTCAAGTCTAGAATTTAATTTGATAAAAATTTTATCGGGCAGAATTCGGCTCGGTAAATTCTATAGAATGCTACTATGTAAGAGGAACAAATGAAGCTTTAAATAGAGCATTTTAATTCCCAACGGGATGGAATTCTACCTCTCCAAGCTCCAGCGCGCGCCTGATTTCGGCGGGTTTCAATTCCCAACGGGATGGAATTCTATTGATTGCCTCAAGGCTATTTGCAGTAGCGAAAAGGTTTCAATTCCCAACGGGATAGATTGTCCGCAAAATTCACCCCGCTGAATTTACTTTATAGAAGCGCAGAATTTACCCTGCAGGATAAATTCCGCCGAATTTTACTTCGCCCTCTTTATCTCGATTTCGCCGCCCTGCGCGCTGATTTCGATCCGATCGCCGGTTTTGATCTCGTCGCTTAGGATCATATCGGCGATCTTATCCTCCACTAGATCGTAAAGCGCCCTGCGCAGCGGTCTTGCGCCGTATTCGATATCAAAGCCCGCCGAGGCTATGAGCTTTTTGGCGTCTTCGCTTAGGCTCGCGCTAATGCCGCGGTTTGCGAGCGTTTTTTGCAGGCTCTTAAACATAATGCCCACGATTTTGATGAGATTGTCCTCGCTTAGGGCGTTGAAGATCACGATGTCGTCCAGACGGTTGATAAATTCGGGCTTGAAATAATTCTTCAGCTCGCCCTTTATCGCCTCCTCTCGCTCGGCAAGCGCAACCTCGCGCGGCTTGTCCGCATTTTTGGCGTCAAGCTCCATAATCCTGGCCGAGCCGATATTGCTCGTTAGGATGATGATCGTGTTTTTGAAATCGACCGTAACGCCCTTGTTATCGGTCGCGCGCCCGTCGTCTAAAATTCCAAGCAGGATGTTAAAAACGTCCTTGTGCGCCTTTTCGATCTCGTCAAAAAGCAGCACGGAGTAGGGCTTTCTGCGCACCGCTTCGGTAAGCTGTCCGCCCTCATCATAGCCCACGTATCCAGGAGGCGCGCCGAGCAGGCGGCTGACGCTGTGTTTTTCCATATACTCGCTCATATCAAAGCGGAT
Organism: uncultured Campylobacter sp.; assembly: GCA_963530195.1. Lineage (GTDB taxonomy): Bacteria > Campylobacterota > Campylobacteria > Campylobacterales > Campylobacteraceae > Campylobacter_B. The sequence continues at coordinate 26,940 of CAUSCW010000018.1, read as the reverse complement.
CATCGCCCGCTCATCGTCGAATAAAAACCTCGCTAAGCTCTTCGCGCTCTCGGTCTTGCCGACGCCGGTAGGGCCTAGAAACAAAAAGCTTCCGATCGGGCGGTTTTCGTTCACGAGCCCCGCTTTGTTGCGCTTGACGGCGCGAGCGATGGCGTGCAGCGCCTCGTCCTGCCCCACGACACTTTCTTTTAGATGCTCCTCGATGTGGAGGAATTTCTCCTTTTCGGAGGAGAGCATTTTACTTACCGAGATGCCCGTCCATTTGCTTAAAATTTCAGCCACGCTCTCCTCGTCCACGCGGTTTCGCAAAAGCACGCCGTTTTCTTTCATCGCATCCCACTTCGCCTCAAGCTCCTTGACCTTCGCCTGTGCGGCGGGGATCTTGCCGTATTCGATCTCGGCAGCCTTGCTAAGATCGCCGTTGCGTCTTGCTAGGCTGGCTTCGTTTTTGAGGCTGTCGATCGCTTTTTTCTCCTCGCTGATGCCGCCGAATACGGACTTTTCGTTTTCAAATTTAGCCTGAAGCGCGTTTTTCTGCTCGGTTAAATTTTCGATCTCTTTGTCGATCTGCGCGAGCCTCTCGTCGTTTTTGCCGTCATCCTCCATCTTAAGGGCTTCCTTTTCGACCTGAAGCGTAAGGATGTCGCGCTTAGCTTTGGCAAGCTCGTTGGGCTCGCTTTCGATCTGCATTTTAAGCTCCGCCGCCGCTTCGTCAATGAGATCGATCGCCTTATCCGGCAGAAATCTATCGCTTATGTAGCGGTCGCTTAGCCTTGCAGCCGCCACAAGCGCGCTATCGGTGATGGTGACGTTGTGATGCACCTCTAGCCGCTCTTTTATGCCGCGCAAGATCGCCGTAGCCTCGCTCACGCTAGGTTCTGCGACCGTTACGGGCTGGAAGCGGCGCTGAAGCGCGGCGTCTTTTTCAAAATACTTTCGATACTCTTTCAGCGTCGTAGCGCCGATCGCGTGCAACTCGCCGCGCGCAAGAGCGGGCTTTAGGATGTTTGCGGCATCCATCGAGCCTTCGCTTGCGCCTGCGCCTACGATGGTGTGAATTTCATCGATGAAAAGCACGACGTTTGCGGCTTTTACGACCTCGTTTATGACGGCTTTGAGCCTATCTTCAAACTCGCCGCGGTACTTCGCGCCCGCAATCAGCGCACTCATATCAAGCGCGATGACGCGTTTGTTTTGCAGGCTGAGCGGTACTTCTTTTTTGGCGATCAGCTGAGCAAGACCCTCGACGACCGCCGTTTTTCCCACGCCCGGTTCGCCGAGTAGGATAGGGTTGTTTTTCGTCTTGCGGATTAAAATTTGCATCATTCGCGAGATTACCTCGTCGCGACCGATGACCGGATCGAGCTCGCCCGCGATCGCCTTGGCGGTGAGATCGACGCCGAATTTACTAAGCGCCTCAAGCGTCTCGTCGGCGGTTTGCGAATCGATGCTTTTGCCGCCGCGAAGCGCCTCCAGCTCCTTTTTGATCTCGCTAAGATCTGCAAATTTAGATAGAATTTTCTTTAGCGGATCTGCATTTAAATTTGCGATCAGCCAGGTGTCTACGGCGATAAATTTATCGCCCGAGCTCGTCATCAACCCTTTTGCGAGCTCTAGCGAGTTCATCAGCTCGCGCGAGATTCGCACGTTTTCCTTTGTGACGTTTGAACTGGTCGGCAAATTTGAAATTTCGCTTTTGATCTCAAGCTCGACCGCGGTCTTTTCGATGCTAAATTTATTAAAAATTTGATTTAGAACCGAGCCGCTGTCGGCTACCAAAGCCCAGAGCATGTGTAATACGTCCACTTCGCTATTTTTAGAATGGATCGCCAAAGAAACGCTGCTTTCGAGCAAAGAGCGCATTTTATCGGTTAAAATTTCAATGGTTTCGTTCATAAATTTTCTCCTAAAGTTGAAGTTGATCGCATTATATAACTTTAGTGTCTTTATGTCAAGGTTTTTTAGTGAGATTTTAAAATTTTCGGTTTAAATTTATCCGTAAACGCGCAAATTTCGTATGAAATTTACCTTATTTTTAGCCAATTTTCTATAAAATTCACTCCATTTTACTTTCAAGGATAAACTTTGCGACAAAAACACCTCTTCTTCAGCTTGGGATTCATATTTTCTCTATTTTTAGGCGTTAGTTTTTTTACCGGAAATTTACAAGCCAGAGAGGTCAACGCGACCAAAAAGCCAGACAGCGAAAAAACGCGTCTGGAGGCGCTAGCCAAGCTTACCAAGACGCTTGCGATCGTCGAAAACAATTACGTCGATGAGATGACCTTCTCGGAGCTCGTGGACAAGACGATCTCGGGGCTTATGAATAACCTCGACGCGCACTCAAGCTATATGGACGAAAAGGCGTTTAACGATACAAAGGTGCAGACCGAGGGCGAGTTCGGCGGGCTTGGAATTCAGGTGGGTATGAAAGACGGCGCTCTAACCGTCATCTCGCCTATCGAGGGCACTCCTGCCGACAAGAAAGGCATTCAGGCCAACGACGTGATATTGCGTATCGACGGCAACGCGACTTTCGGCATCACGATCGACGATGCGGTCTCAAAGATGCGCGGCAAGCCGAAAACTAAAATCACTCTAACGATCGTGCGCAAGGGTGTTAGCAAGCCTTTTGACGTCGAGATTATCCGCGACATAATCAAAGTGGAATCGGTCTATGCCAAGATGATCGAGGAAGATAAAATTTTATATCTGCGCGTTACGAATTTCGATCAGCACGTGGTTCCTGACGCGAGCAAATTTATAAAAGAGCACAAAGACGCCAAGGGCATTATTTTAGATCTGCGAAACAACCCGGGTGGGCTTTTGGATCAAGCGATCGGGCTTGTAAATTTATTCGTCAGCAAAGGTCTTATCGTCTCTCAAAAAGGGCGTGCGAAAAACGAAACCGAGGCGCATAACGCCGATCCTAAAAAGAAGATCACCGATCTACCGCTTGTGGTTTTGGTTAATGGTGGCAGCGCAAGCGCGAGCGAGATCGTAAGCGGCTCGCTTCAGGATCTAAAGCGCGCCGTGTTGGTTGGTGAAAAAACTTTTGGCAAGGGAAGCGTGCAGGTGATCCTGCCGATAGAGGATAAAGAAGCTCTGCGACTTACCATAGCTCGCTACTATCTCTCAAGCGGTCGCACCATCCAAGCGGTGGGCGTGACGCCTGATCTCATAGTGGCGCCGGGCAAGGTGCCGAGCCGTGACGAGGATGAATTCTCGCTAAAAGAAGCCGATCTCAAAAAGCACCTGCAAGGCGAGCTAGCCAAGGTTGAGACCAAGAAAAAAGATGCTCAGAAAAAGGATGAGAAAAATTTCATCACCGCAGAGCAGATTAATAACGATATCCAGTTAAAAACCGCAATAGACGCGATAAAAATTCTAAACATCAAGTAAGGAGAGTGTGATGCAAGCTACCAAAAAAGAGCTCATCTACGAAGGCAAGGGCAAGAAGATGTGGTCGGTTAACGAAAGTGACGACCTTTTGATCTCGGAATTTAAAGATTCGCTGACGGCGTTTAATGGCGTCAAAAAAGCCGAAGAGAGCGGCAAAGGCGCGCTGAATTGCAAAATTTCGACGCTGATTTTTGATCTGCTTAAAAAGCACGGCATCGCCACCGCGCTTGTTGAGACGATCAGTCCGACCGAGCAGCTCGTAAAAAAATGCAAGATTTTCCCTCTTGAGATCATCGCTCGCAATATCGCCACTGGCTCGCTTACAAAGCGTCTGGGCATCAAAGAGGGCACGAAGCTTCCGTTTGCTCTGGTGGAGTTTTGCTATAAAGACGATGAGTTAGGTGATCCGATACTAAATGACGAGCATTGCTTGCTGCTTGGCGCCGTAAAGAGCCAAAGCGAGCTTGACGAGCTCAAAAAGATCGCGCGCAAGATCAATGAAATTTTGATCAAATTTTTCGACGAGCGAAATTTAAAGCTCGTGGATTTCAAGATCGAGCTTGGCAGGGATAAGGACGGCAATATCCTGCTTGCAGATGAGATCAGCCCCGATAGCTGCCGCTTTTGGGACAAACAAACTGATAAAAAGCTCGACAAGGACGTATTCAGGCAGGATCTTGGTAGCGTAAAAGTGGCCTACGAAGAGGTCTTGCGTAGAATTTTAGGATAAGCGATGAAGGTAATCGTAAACGTAAGACTTAAGCAGGGTGTGCTCGATCCACAGGGCAAGGCGGTCAAACACGCCCTCGCTTCGCTTGGATTTAGCGGCGTGCGAGATGTGCGCGTAGCCAAACAGATCGTCCTTGAGCTAGATGGCGAGGATAGGGATAAAATTTATGCCGACGTCGCTAGAATGTGCGATGAAATTTTGGCAAACACCGTCATCGAAGACTACGAGATCGTGATATGAAGGTAGCGATCGTAAATTTCCCAGGCACCAACTGCGAGCGCGACAGCAAATACGCCTTTGATAAGCTCGGTTGCGAAACGCAGATAATCTGGCATAAAGAAACCGACATAAACGCCGATCTGATCGTGCTTCCTGGCGGCTTTAGCCACGGAGATTATCTGCGAACGGCTGCTATTGCTAAATTTAGCCCCGTAATGCAAGCGGTGCTTGATCACGCGCGAAAGGGCGGCTATCTTTTGGGTATCTGCAACGGCTTTCAGATGCTTTTGGAGCTAGGCTTGCTCGCAGGCGCGATGAATAAAAATATAAATTTAAGCTTTATCTCAAAATTTCACAATTTGCGCGTCGTTTCAAACGATAATAAATTTCTGCAATGTTGCGATAAGGGCGAAATTTTAAATATCCCGATTGCGCATGGCGAGGGAAACTATTATGCGCCTGCGGATACGCTGAAATCGCTATACGACGAGGACTGTGTACTGTTAAAATATTGCGACGAAAACGGCGCGGATCTAAATCCGAACGGCTCAGTGGACGCAATCGCCGGGATTTGTGATAAAAACAAAAAGATTTTCGGCCTGATGCCGCATCCTGAGCGCGCGATAGAGCCTATTTTGGGCGGCACGGACGGAGAGAAAATGCTAAAAGGCTTAATTTGCTAAAAAAATTTTTTGCCATTCTGGGCGTGTGCGCGATCGCTTTTGCGGCGCCTGAAATCGAGATCGATTCGCTTGACGATCTAAGTAAATACGCGCCGAAAAAAGCTGAGGATAAGCCCGACGAGCCGCAGACGCGCGATAATTCCAAGGTGATGCTGAAGTATAATAAAAAAGAGGTTATGTCGATGGATAATCTAAGCATCGACGATCTTAAGGCTTTGGCGCCTACTAACGAAGTCGATCTTGACGTATCCGACGATAAGGTCTATCAGGACATTAAGCCCAAGGAACTTACGCTAAAAGCCAGCGGGATGCCTAGGAAGGTGTATTGCAATCAAATTTTTAAGATTGACTTCGCCGTATATTTGGGGCAGAAAATCACCGTTAAGCCAAAGCTAGAGATCAGCCGCACCAATGGTATGAAGTGGCTTAATGCCGATAATCTTACGTGGATTGAGGGCGACGAGATGTTTGAGACGACGCTGTGGTTTGCAGCAAGCGATAAGAGCGATAAAATAAATGAGCTCGTTTTGACCTTGCAGCGTAACGGAGAATTTTTTGAAAAAAGCTCTATCAAGCCTGATAATCCGGAATTTATGAAGCTTGACACGAAGCCTAATTTTTCGCATATCGTAGCCGACGAGCTGAAACTTAAAAACTACAAAACTACAAAATTTGACGACGCATCGAATTTACTCACGCTCGATCTTGGTATCCGAAACGGCGCAATCAGCGCTTTTAGCATAGATAATCCCGCCATTATCAAGCAAGGTGTGGACTCCGTGCGCGGCACATACGCGAGCCAAAGCGGATATTATTTCGCCGTCGTAGATAAAAATATCACAAATTTAGACTTCAGCTATTTCAATCTTAATACTAAAAAATTTGAAAATTTCGGGCTTGAGCTTAATCCGCGCGCCGAGGATCTTAGCACACAGATCGGTCTAAATCCGAAAGAGAGCAAGTTCGAAGCCTATAAGCAGATCGCGATCTATACCCTCGCAGCTGGGCTTTTGGTGATGTTTTTGCTTAGTAAAAACATCACGCCGCTTATCTTTGCGGTGCTGATTTTGGCGGTAAATTTCTACGCACAAAGGCCTTACGGCACGGGCAGTATCGCGCAAAATTCCCCGGTTAGAATTCTGCCTATGCAAAGCTCCACCGTATTTTACGTGACTAAAAATCCCGAAAAGGTCGAAATTTTGGGTACGAATAAGGAATTTTATAAAATCATGCTGGGCGGCAATAAGATCGGCTGGGTAAAAAAGGATGAGCTTGTCAAGGATTAGAGCGCTATTTTACGCGATTTGGTTTATTTTAACCGTCGTTTGGGTCGTAATCGCCATGACGGTGAAAAACTCCTCTCATCGCCGCTTTCGTCGCATTTGGGGGCGCTTCCAGCGCTACGGCGTCGGATACGATATCGAGATCATAGGTACCCCCGATCCGCGCGCGCAGCTAGTAATCGCCAACCACCAAAGTATAATGGATATCGTCGTGCTCGAAGAAACCCATCCCGCCGATATCTGCTGGATCGCTAAAAAGGAGATCGCCGACATCCCTATCATCGGCAAAATCATCACGCTTCCGAAGATGATCCAGGTCGATCGCTCAAATCCGCGTGATCTGGTGCGGATCGTGCATGAAGTGCAGCAGCGCGTGAGCGAAGGGCGCGTCATCACGATGTTTCCCGAAGGCACTAGACATCGCGGCACGCAGCTTTTACAATTCCAAAGCGGCGCCAAAGCGATCGTTAGCAAGCTCGGTCTGCACGTCCAGCCCGTTGTACTCATCGGCACGCAGCACATCGCAAACTCTCACGATTTCACCGTCCACAGCGGACACGTCAAAATCATCTACTTAGACCTGCTCGACACGAGCGATAAAGATTGGCTACAGCACGCCAGAGATACGATGCAAGCCGTAATCGACGAAAACGAAACCGCCGAAGCGTAGGCGGAATTCATAAATTTATCGATGAAATTTAAACGCGACTTTTGTTAGTTCGCGCGATTTCTGTGCGCAGCGGCGCGTTTATTTGCGCTTTGATTTGCGACGGCGAAATTTTTTTATAAATTTCACCCGCTCGTGTTAAGCGGCGTGGAATTTTAAAATTTCGTTCGTGCGCGCGGACGGCGAAATTTTAAAATTTTATCCATGCGCACAGGCAGTGGAATTTTAAAATTTCATCTAAGCAGCAGGCGGCGAGTTATCGGCGAGAGACCTGCAAGAAAACAGCGCCTACATAAAAGCGAAATTTTAAAATTTACGCGGCGCGGAAAGATGAAATTTGGCGTATATTTAGTCATTTGCGCAAATGGCTAAACGATTTGTTGCAAGAGTAAAGGCGGCGCCAACCCGCAAGCGGTCTAAAATTTTAAATTTCTTGAGGAGGAGAGAATGGCGTTTGTTGCAGAATATATTTCGAAAGAGGATATTGAGAAATACGACTTACTAAAACCGAGTAATGAGATATGTGAAAAGTATCATCAAGTTAAGCTGGAATGGGCTATTCTAAATTCAAGAGACTGGTGTATAGATCGAGAAAGAGGTATTTGGCTTTTTTCAGTGTGCAGTATCACTATCGGAGATCCGAGAGATATGGAATTTAGTGGTGAAGATATATGGCTTTTGCATTATAGAGGCAAAGATATAGAGATCGATTTAAGAGATATAAACAACGAAAATACTAGCACGAAAATTACGGATAATCCATTTAAAATAATATATGAACTAGAATCCATAAGAAGCGATATCGGGGATATACCAAAACAAGATATTGTGGATATTTTAAAAGAAATTTTAAATGAGTTTAAGGGGGGAGAGGTTATAACAAGCTCTATACCTAAAGAAAATATTCAAGTAACTTTTATATCAAAAATTTAAAGAAAAGGGGATAAAGTGGCGTTTATTGCAGAATATATTTCTAAAGAGGATATCGAGAAATATGATATTATAAATCGTGTAGATCAGTGCTTGGCAAAATATCATTATAATCCACAGGAGCCCAATGAAATAAAGTGGTTGAACTGGGTCATCGACAGGCAAAGAGATATTTGGCTTATCTTTGTTTGTAGCCCGCATCTGCCTGATCCAAGAGACGGATATACTGGAGAGATGATTTGGCTGCTTTATTATAAAGGTAGAGAAATTGAGCTTGATATTAGACGGGTCTATGACGAAACCACAAGTAAAATGCTAGTCGATAATCCATTTTTTATCAAATATAAGCTGGAAAATATAAATTCTAGTATCGACGGAATTTCATTAGATGAACTCTATAAGGTGCTTAATGAAGCTTTAAAAGAATATGGTAGTCGTGGAATTGGCGGTAGAAAATTTCTACCAAAAGAACACCAGATTGTAACATTTTTGCACGATTGAGAATGCTTGCGTGTATTAGAATTTCTGTTTTAAAAACAGGAGAGCAAGATGGATGAAATTTTAAAAACAATCCAAACGGCGTCGTTTATCATGTTTTTTTGCACCGATATGGGCTTTTATAGCTACTCCGTCATTTGATTTTTGGAAAGACTCAAAAATAGATGAGTTTTTTAAATTTGCCGCCATGAAAAGAGATATGAAACTTTGAAACGATGAGAGATACCAAAAGCCTCTAGATCGTAAAATTATTTGGCTTTACATAGCCTTTGAATTTTGCTTGGGGCTTAGCGTATATTTAGGCATTTTCGGGCTTATCGTAAGTACGATTTTGCGGATAATTTTTTAAAAAATTATGGATAGCAGGGCGGCTAAAGTAGTGAAATTCCAAAAGCAACCAAATAGATAAAATTTTGAAATTTTAAAACTACGTTCGCTTAAATAAGCGTCGATTTTAACTTGCGTGCCGAAAAGTCGGGCCTCTCGCCGCGAGCTAGAGCGATGAGCTCATCCGTCGTAATTAGATAAAAGCCCGCGAGGCCTCTGCCGAAAAGCCTTTGGATTTCATCGCTTCTGCCGTCTAAAAAATCAAGCGCAAGCTTGGAATTTACTAGCAAAAAATCGCTTCCGCTATCAAACGCGTCAAATAAAATTTCGCCCCCCAGCCGCAGCGCGCACTCCCGCTCGCGCTCGTATATCTGCGCTCCAAGCGGCGCGCCTTCACATTCAAAGTGCACGATCTGCGCGCCCAGCCTGCTAACCAGCTCCTCCGCGGCCTCGTCGTACCATACGGCGACGTTAAAGCCGCTAAAATCGTGCTTCGCGCCCGCTGCATCAAATTCTGTCATGCTCTGCGCGCTTAAAATTTTATTGCTGCGCGCGGGTTCAAATTTCAAAATATCGCAAAACGCCCTGTATGCCGCACGGTCGTCAAACTCCATCCCCACGGCGTCGCACTTCGTAAAATACGCCATCTGCGGCTCGATGATCTCCAAAATCCTCATGCGCTCGCTCGGATACGTCTGCATCAGGCGGTGCGCGAAGATAAAGGCGCTGTTGCCCAAAAACTCCTGCGAGCATACGGGGATTTTCGTCGAGTAAAAATAGGGTGCGAGGCTTTTGTAAAACTCAAAATCATTGGCGTCTGCGACGCCCGCAAAAGCTTGAAATTTGTCTAAAAACACCCTCGGTTCGCAACGCAGGTCTTTAACCGCCTCTTTTTCGCTAAGAGGAGCGATGATTAGCTCGCTTCCAAAGTGTGCTATGAGCGTATCTAGCGGCTCTTTTACGCTCACCGTCGTGCCGCCGATTTTTACAAATTCCACTCCCTGCGCGCTAAAATATGGATCGTGTGCGCCGATGTCGTCAAGCAGTGCCGCAAGATCGGCAAAGGGCGCGCTTTCATAGACATAGGGCTTGAAGTAGCTTGCGACGTCGCAGCGAGGATCGAAGCGAAAGAGCCTGATTAGCATTTTTCATCCTTTTTTTATGGCGAATGATACTAGAATTTGCCTTAATAATGAGTTTTTTAGGCTCAATTTTATAAAATTGCGCCTTAGATTAACGCGAAGGCCGGCTATGAAAAATTTATACACCCTAAATCACGCGCCGATAAATGCGCATTTTAGTAAAAATTCCAGCGATTTCGTCGTGCGCGAAGTGCCACTTTACGAGCCTAGTGGTGAGGGCGAGCACTGCATTTTGCTGCTGCAAAAAAAAGGCATCAGCACGCACGAGGCGCTGCGGATTTTAAGCGAACGCACGGGCGCTAAGATGCGCGAGTTCGGCTACGCGGGGCTTAAGGACAAGCAGGGTCTTACGACGCAGCACGTTAGCATGCCTGCTAAATTTGAGCCCGCGCTGAGCGGATTTTCGCACGAAAGTCTTAAAATTTTAAGCGTGCAAAAGCACAAAAACAAGCTTAAAATCGGGCATTTAAAGGGCAATGACTTTTTCATCCGCCTAAAAAAGGTCCTACCGCCCGACGCCGTCAAGCTCGCAGCCGCGCTAGATACGTTAGGGCGCGAGGGCTTTGCGAACTACTTCGGCTATCAGCGCTTCGGCAAGTTCGGCGACAACGCGGCGCAGGGCGAGGAGGTGCTGCGCGGACAGAGGCGGCTTAAAAACCCCAAAATGCGCGACTTTCTAATCAGCGCCTATCAGAGCGAGCTTTTCAACCGCTGGCTTAGCAAGCGGGTCGAAATTTCAAAATTTGCGGCTGAATTTAGCCTTGGCGAGTTTGCTAAAATTTATGGACTAGGCAAGGAGGAGGCGCGCGAGATCGCGGCTCAGCCGCAGTTTTTTAAGCTTTTAAGAGGCGAGATTTTAGGACACTTTCCCCATGGCGCGTTTTTTAGCTGCGACGATCTTGGCGCGGAGTGTGAGAGGTTTGCGAGGCGAGAAATCACGAGTGCAGGCCTTATCGTGGGGCGAGCGAAGCTGCGAGCTAGCGGACTTGGCGGTAAATTTGAAGATGAGATTTTCGCGCCTGCTCGCGAGTTTGAGGCGCAGATGAACGGCTCGCGCAGGTTTGCGTGGAGCTTTATGGAGCGCGTGCAGCACGCCTACGATGCGCAAAATGCGCATTTTAGCTTCAGTTTCTACCTGCCGAAAGGCTCTTATGCGACGGTCGTTCTGGAAGAAATTTTGCACCGAGATATATTCGAGGGCGCCGCGACAGACGAGGATTGAGCCGCATCGCGCGCTGTAGGGTAAGGACTCACGCGTCCCATGTCATGCCACGTTAAACCGCGCCGTAGAGTAGGGTTCGCACCACATTTACGCTACGGCGTAGCGCACCGCACTGCACCGCGCTGCAGAATAGGGCTCACGCCACGCCACGCCCCACGCCAAACCTCGCCATGCCGCGCGAAATTTTACGAAATTTTAGAGCTTGACTGCGTGGATTTAAATTTGCGCGGTAGAAAAATTTTGTGAAATTTTATCGCAGTAAGCGCGCCGTTTTATCTAAGTCATAGAATTTAAAATTTTATTCTGCTCGGCCGTAGGTAAAATTTGCTAAATTTCACCTTTTTATAGTTGTCTAAATTCATTTTCGCTAATAACCAGCAAAATATTATTAAGCTTAAAATCGCTTAAGTTTTTTATCTACTATCGCTCGTTTACAATATTTTCAAAAAAATTATTCTCTTCCCAAAAGTAGCATTCTAACATTTTTAAAATTCCATTTTCCAAAAGAACCATTGCTCCTCCAATGTTTTCATCAGAAAGCGTTAAATTTACATTGCCGACAAAGCCGTTGTTTTTGCTTTTTTCTAATATTTTTTTATACTCGAAATGGCAATAATATCCGGCTGTCGAAATCTCTCTTTTTGTAATTTTTGAATTTTCAAACTGCTTATAAAGCGCATAATCGCCTAAATCATCACTTATTAGTTTAACAATTTCAGCCTCGATATTTGCAATATCTGTAAAATTATCGAGGGATAAACATCGTTCCGATTTTTGGTTTTCCATTTTTTATAACTCCACGTACATTAATTTCATAGCCTTTAATATTAACTTTATAGCCATTAGTAAAATTATTTAGCAACTTACCATTTGCCATATCTCTTTCAAGTTCTTTAATTATAGCATTATAAGCTTGTTATTGATTATTTTTAAATTTATTTAAAAAATCATCTAATTTATGCTCTTTTTTGTTAAAGATGTGATTTAATTTATTAGCTTCTTTATCGTCGTCATCCTCCGGAGGTAATGGTGCAGGGGCGGGAGTTTATACTTGCTCACGCCAAAAATTCCGCCCCTTAAATTCCGCGAGCCCTGAAATTTAAGCCAAAAAAGCTATAATTGCGCTCGGGTGTGGCGTGCGGTCGCTCCGCAAGGAGAGGAAAGTCCGAGCTGCGATAAGACAAGGTTGCGTCTAACGGACGCCGGGGGCAACCCTAGGGAAAGTACAACAGAAAGCAAACCGCCGCGCAAGCGGTAAGGGTGAAAGGGCGGGGTAAGAGCCCACCGCGCGCGTGGAGACACGGGCGGCAATGCAAACCCAACCTGCAGCAAGAACGGGTGGTTTCGTCTTATATTCGAACCGTTCGCTTGAACCGATTTGCAAAAATCGGTCTAGATAAATGACCGCTGTAACGGAACTCGGCTTATAACCACACCTTTTTTTACGCCGAATTTATTTACTTGGAATAAGGAAAAAATTTTGAAAAGCTTAATTTTATGCGGTACGCTTTGCGCCGTCGTTTTAGGGTTCGGAGGCTGCGCGAGTGCGGGTGCTGATAAATCTATAATCTTGCAAGGCGACGCCCACGATCGCGCCTGTGCGGAGGTTTATGAGCGCTACAAAGAGCTCGAAGCGGAGCTCTTGGCGGTCGAGGATCGATACGCAAACCCAAGCGTTGCAAACGATTATATACAGGCTTACGATGAGTACGAGCGTACCATCGCCTATTACAACGAAAATTGCGCGACCGATAAGTAGCAGCGCTGATTTGGTGCGGTTGTACGGCTGTATCGCAGCGGTGCAAAACGCTTAAAAATTTTATAAAATCTCTAAAAACTATTGAAAATTTTACGCGAAGAAAAAGCGTCTAAATTTATTTCTTACGCTTGGATCTAGCGATATAAAGTCGCGGTGTGAAGCATAGCGTGGTGCTTATTTGTGCCCGCATTTAGCTTGGTGCGCCAAGTTTCGGTAATCGTATAACGGCGCCACATACTCGCGCTGCATTGGTTAAGGGGCATGCAATTTATTAATTGGATCGGCGCGAACTCCCAAAGTCGTGCTCAAAAATTCCGTTGCGCAGATTTGAATTAGTGACTTAAAGTGGCAAAGCAATACCCCAAAATTTAGCCGCGAGGCGGACGATGAACGATTTATTAATCGGATTGGTGTAAAGTCGCACTAAAAATTCCGTCGCGTGGATTTGGCTGTTATGTCCGTTTATGTGTCTGCCAAAGCCTCGCAGCCTCAATATAAATAATTTCATCGAGTGGATTTGAATTGGCGCCTAGGCGCTTGGATCGATCGTAAAATCAGGTCTCAAAAATCCTGTTACTCGGTTTTGGCCTACTGCGCGATTTTCGCAGCGTATAAGAGTGGTAAAACGAGATCGTTAGGGTAGCTTTAAGGTGCAGCGATTTTTTCGCTTGCGTATGCGGTTTAAGGCGCTTGGTAATTTCAGTTTACTCGCAGAGTTTTAAGATGTGCGGTTTTTTGAGATTATAGCAGCGGGATTTTGGGTTTTTAGTGCGAAGGTTTTCGGCGGGTTTGCGGTGCTATGGCTTTGATTTTTGCCGAGAAATTTTAGAATTTTATGATTTTGCAGGAGAATTTTGTGTGTTTTGGCGCCGCGTCGAACTTAAAATTTCATCTTGCCGCCGCGTAAGATTGCGCGCCTAATCTTTTTGTATTTTTAAATACGGCGTATGTTTTGAGATTCGCGTCCGTTTTTGAAATTTTACTCTGAATAAACGTTGGATTCACAAAATAAGTCGCCCGGTGGATAATTTTAAAAAGCCTGCAAGCCTGCAATGCAAAAGCAAAGCTTTATGAGAGGCGGAACTTAAGGCCTTTGCCGATAATCTAGCCGCACAAAATTCCGCCGCGTTATAAGCTTGCTAAAGTACTCCAAGCTGCATTGTACGCTACGGTTTGCCCACCTTACAGCTCGCTAAAACGCTCAAAGCGGGCTTTTAGAGATTTTGCATTTTTGTTTAAAAGCTCTGCTTGCGCGGCGAGCTTATCTGCGTATGTTTGAAGCGCCGTCGCATACTTAGCATGCGCCTCAAAGTCCGATTTTAGCGCGTAAATTTCATCTTTTACCGATTTGATATTTTGCGCGAGCACCTCGTCTTTTACGAAGGTGCGGATCGTGCCTAAAAGCGCCAGCAGCGTCGTGGGCGATGCCGCAAAAATGCCGATTTGCGCGCAGTATTCAAGCACCTGCGGCAGCTTCTCGCAGACATATACAAAAACCGCCTCACTGGGCACGAATAGCACCGCAAACTCCGTGCTAAGAGGCGGTATGATGTATTTTTCCGCGATATCTGCGGCGTGCTTTTTCATATCGGAGGCGAGTTGCTTATTCGCACTAGCAAGCACTGCGGCGTCGTTTGAGGCGGAGGCGGCGATGATCTTTTCATAGCTTTTAAGTGGGAATTTTGAGTCGATGCAAAGAATTTTTTCTTTTGCGATATGTAGCGCGCAGTCTGCGATTCTGCCGTTTGGTAGGTGCTTTTGCAGCTCGTAAAACGCGGCGTTTTGCCCATAGATCATTGATAAAATTCTCTCTAATCGGTACTCGCCGAAGTTGCCACGCAACTTGATGTTGCCTAAAATCGAGTTTAGCCTTGCGATTTCGTCACACACCTGAAGCGAAGTTTTATTTTGCTCGCTCATTCGCGCTAGATTTTCCGCTATGTCCTTAAAGCCACGATCTAGCGAGCTTAAATTCTCGCTAAGCGCGCTGTTTTGGCGTTGCAAGCCCTCGCCTAGGGATCTATTAAGATAATAGAGCTTATCGTTAAAGCCGTCGTTTAGGCTTTGATTTAGCTTAAAAAGCTCGGCACTTGCTCTCGCACTTTGAGCCGTGAGCCTTTCGCTTAAAAGCTCGCTAAGCGCAGAGTTCGCATCGCTTATGCGGCGGTTTTGCAGCACGAGCGCGATCAGTAAGGCAAGCACTAGCGCAGCAAAAAACGCAAACGCCGCGAGCAAAATCCCATCAGCGCCCATTTTCTTGCACGCTTTGCGGATCTAAAATTTCATTTTTGTAGCGCAGATATTCGATGTCGTTGTTAAGCGCGCGATTTTCCTCAAGCAAAACCTCGTGTTTAGTGCGAAGCGCGGCGATGTCGCGGCTGATGTAATAAATTTCGTTGCGGATGTAAATCGCCGGCACCGTCAGCAAAAACGCAAATCCGATCAGCAGATAAACGACTAAAAGCTGATAAAGCGTGAGATTTTTCTCCTTTTTTTTCTCGGCATCGTAGTTGCGTAGTAGCTCGTCTTGCGCGCCAGCAAAACTGCCGTAGCCGCGCCCTGCAGCAAGGCTTGCATAATCATGCGCGCCCAGATCCGCGTAATTTTGATTTTGCGTGCCTGTAAAGCTTGCATCTGCAAACGCCGCATAATCCGCCTTGCCGACAAAATTGGCACCTGCGAAATCGCCGTAGCTCGCTCCAGTTGCGGATTTCTCGCTACCGCGAGTGACTGAAAGATTTACGTCGCCGCGTCCTTTGAATTTTACTTCGCTGCTTTTATTAAATTTTGTTCCGCCGCTTTCGGAATTTAGATAGTTTTGGGTGTTTGTAAAGCCTGAACTTTCGAATTCCAAGCCGGTAAAATCGTCGTAACCGCCCGCTGCGCCCGCATAGTTTCGTTTTACGGCAAGATCCGCGGCAAGCTTATCCTCTAGCTCCTCATCCGTCAGATCCTCCATAGCTCGTCTTTTCGCAAGCTCTATGCCCGCTAGATCAGATGTCCCTGCGAAGTCGTGCCCGTCATCGTCGTCGGCAAAATATTCATATTTATTCATCTAAAATCTCCATAAATTTAAAACCACGATCTTATCTTTACTCGCCGCCGAGGCGTCTGCGTCAAGATGAATTCTACTCGAAACTCGCAGCTCGCCTACGCCCAGCAATGAGCCGTTAAGGTAAAATTTAAAAGCCAAAGTTACGAGCAAAATTTTTCTTTGCAATTTTACCTCGGTAAATGGAATTTTATCTTAACTCGCAAAATTATATCTCGGCCAGCAAAAGCAGAATTTCACTTTAACGGGCTATTTCGTTTATTTGGCTGGCTCTTTGCACGATATTGTATAGCAGCAGAAGCTTCAAAAGAAGCATCGCGTTAATTTTGCTCGTTTTTTTGTACCACCTGCTTGGGAAATTCATTTTGACAGGTAAAAATCAAGTTCGCTTTATTCGGCTTATCTTATAAAATTTTGTCAAATCGTCTGAAAAACCGCTTAAAATTTTACTGCGTCTTCAATGTGCCTTAAAACGCTAAACGAAGGATATCACTTGCAAGATAGGCTCTATCATCTAAAAGGTCAATGAAATTACTGCTCGCTTACAAAATTTCGTTAAAGCAAAGGGTGAGATTTGACATTACGCCGCTTGCTTTAGGCGCCAAATTTTAACTCTCGCTCGGTTCTGTATCTATGTTGCCACTTAGTTTTTAAAATATGCAGCAACTAAATCTCATAAAATTATACGTTAAATATAGCGTAAAATTCAACGTTAAATTTTATGATTTAGACATTGCGCGTTCGAAATAACGCTGAAAATATCATAAATTCTAAGGCGAATCTTTGTAAGCTGGATTTTAAAATTCCGTAAAATTTTAAAATTTAATGCCTGCAAGTCTATAAATTTTACAAAATTTCGTCAAAATTTAAAATTTATAGCAAGCAAAGGCGGTTATTTCAGCCAAAAAATTCTAAGCTTTGCGCTCGCTGCTCGCGAGTTTTGCGCGAGTTCCTGCGCATCTGCCGTTATAGGGCTTTTGGTTAGGATTTTGCCTAACGATTGCCCGCCGCCGCATTCGCAGCGCATAAACTCGCTAGGGCAGACGCAATCGCGCTCCCACGCTCTAAATCGCTCCTTTACTATGCGGTCTTCAAGCGAATGAAACGAGATTATAGCGACAGTTGCATTAGTTAGAATTGAATCACGCGATTTTTGTTCAATGAGATCAAGTAGACTTTTTAGCTCGCCAAGTTCGTTATTTACCTCAATGCGGATCGCCTGAAACGCTAGCGTAGCCGTGCTGATACTGCGCCCTTTAATGGGCTTTGTTCCGATCAAATTTGCCAAAGCTTTAGCGCTTGTTAGCGGCGCGTTAGCCCGCGCAGTAGCTATTTTGGAGGCGATTGCGTTAGCATTTGTTAGCTCGCCGTATTCGCGAAAAATGTGCGCGAGTTCAGCTTGCGAGTAGCGGTTTACGACATACGCCGCATCCAGCGCCGCGCCCACATCCATTCGCATATCCAGCGCGTCGCTTTTGGTGGAGAAGCCGCGGCAGTTTTTATCCAACTGAAGCGACGAAACGCCGATATCGGCTAGGATTCCACGAACTGCGCGGAGTTTTTGTTCGGGCAGAATTTTTAAAATTTCGCTAAATTTAGCCTTATGAATCTCTACGCGATCCTTAAATTTACTAAGCCGCTCGCGAGAAAATTCTATCGCTTCGGCATCTCTGTCGCAAGCGATGAGTTTAAGCTGCGAATTAGCGCTCAAAATGCCCTCGCTGTGCCCTCCGTAGCCTAGCGTGCAGTCAATAACATAGCCGTCTTCAAGCTGCGAAAATGCTGCGATCGTTTGCGAAAAAAGTACCGGAATATGTGGAGCTTGCACCTGAATTTATCCTTTTGAAATTTCTAATCTTATATAATAGCGAAATTTTTTACAAAGGCGAGAGATGGACGAGTATTATTATGAAATTTTACGCAAAATTTCGCTTTCGATGTTTAGAGATAGGCTTTTTGGGATCTTTCACGGCTCGATTTCAGCAAAAATTAAAGAAAATCAGTTCTTGATCAACAAAAAAGACGCGATTTTCGATAGCCTGGATAGGGATGATTTTATAACGCTGTTTTCAAAAAAAGACTACCGCTGGCAGGATGCTAGCATCGATAGCGATATACATATAAATATTTACAAAAATATAAAAGAGGCGAAATTCGCAACCTACGCGACACCACCATATCTCGTCGCATATACGCTGGAGCATGATTTTATTTTGCCACTAGATTACTTTGGGGTGAGCAAATTTAAGCGCATTGAAATTTACGATCCTAAGAACTACGACGACTGGCACGAGCGCGCGCCGTACGAAATTTGTAACTATATGATAAATGAAAATAGCGATATAATGGTGATCCGCGGCTATGGGGTTTTTGCCCATGCAAGGAGCGCGCAGCAAATGGCGAAAAAAATAGCGATTTTAGAAATGAGTTCAAAGCTGCTTTTGCTAAGCTAAGATTAATGTATACTAAATCGTTTACTAACGCGTTATAATTCGCTAAAAATGCCTATTTTTCAGCCTTACATAAGGTTTTATCTGTATAATTACTAACAAAAAATTTCTTTAGTTAGCTATTTAAGGATTTAGATGATAGAATGGATGCAAAAGCATAAGAAGTCGCTTATACCGACTATTTGGATAAGCACGATAGCTTTCGTGGGCGCAGGCTTCGTCGGCTGGGGCGCATATGATATGAACGCTAACCGCGCAGGCTCAATCGCTAGAGTAGGGCAGATTTCAATAACGAATCAAGAATATAAGATAAAATCAACCGAGTTATACAATAGATTAAACGCTATGAGCGATGGGCAATTTACTCAAGAACAAGCCAAAAATATGCATCTAGATCAGATCGCAGTAGATCAGCTAATCGGCGAAGCGTATTTTCTAAATTTTGCTAAAGATTTAGGCATTCAGGCTAGTGATAAAGATGTGGCGGAATTTGTGCTAAACTCGCCGAATTTCCAAGAAAATGGCGCATTTAGTAAGGAACTTTACGATAATGTCGTAAGGAATTCAGGACTTACTAAAAAGGAATTTGAGCGCAATCTACAAAAGGTCCTAACTTTAGAAAAGCTCGGCAAAGCACTAAAAATAACGCCTAGCCCTAAGATCGTAGAAGCATTTGCAGCATCACAGCTGATGCAGGATAAGGTTTCTGCAGAGATAATCTACGCCGATGCTAACGTCACTTTTAATGATGACGAGCTAAAGAAATTTTGGGAAGGCGAGAAATCGCACTTTATGACCGAGAAAAAATATACTCTAGGAGCATATTTTGTGGCACCTAGCAATGCCGATGTGAATGAGACCGAACTAAGTAAATTTTATGAAGAACACAGAGGCGAGTATAGAAGCCTGGATGATAAACTATTGGATTTTGCAGAGGCTAAACCTAATGTCTTAAAAGATTACCAGATGGATCAGGTTAAAAAAGACGCTACAAAGGATTATCTGGAGATTAAAAAAGGCAAGCTCGATACTAATGAAACCATAGTTGCTACGGCTAGCAATTTTCCAATATCTGAGATTGAGGTGGCAAAGCCAGGAGATGTCATCAAGCCTTTCGAGTACAAAGGCGGATATTTGATTGCTAAACTGAACGGCGTAGAACAGCCTAGGCAGATGAACTTTGAAGAGGCTAAGTCTTTGGCTTCTAAAGAATTTGAAACGAAGAAACGCAAAGAGCTACTTGAAAAAAGAGCCCAAGATGCGCTTAAAAATTTCAAAGGCGAAGATTTTGGCACGCTATCTCTTAATAGTAAAAACAATACCAAGCTAAGCGATGACGAATTTTATAAATTTCTTATCGATATGTTTAATAAGCCGGCTAAAGAAGGGATAGTGATGTTTGATAACAAAGCCGTAGTGTATAAAATTTCACAGCAGAGCCTAGGCGGCAGCGAAGAGATAGATAAAGAAAAAACGATCGTCACCGATAGAATAACCGCGTTATTAAATTCCAATCTACAAGACGATCTAACCAAAATGCTAGAAAAGCGCTATAAAACCGAAAGATATTTTAAAGGTAAAGACAGTGAGTGAGTATATTTTAGGTCTAGATATAGGCTCAACTAAAATTCGCGCGATAATCGCTAAAAATGACGGCATTTTTACAGTCTTAGGCGTCGGCGGGGCCGATACTTTAGGTATCAAAAAGGGCGTTATAACAAACATAGAGCAAGCCGCGGGCTCAATAAAACAGGCAGTGAAAGCAGCGGTAAAAGGCGCTGGCAGAAGCTATGATAAAGC
This sequence comes from uncultured Campylobacter sp., assembly GCA_963530195.1. Lineage (GTDB taxonomy): Bacteria > Campylobacterota > Campylobacteria > Campylobacterales > Campylobacteraceae > Campylobacter_B. Next base: position 6,776 of record CAUSCW010000018.1, on the reverse strand, counting down.
CATAATATCGATTTCGGGCTCATACGCCAAAAGTGTTAAATCTCGCGGTGTCATAACCATGGAAAATGAGATCGGACTAGATGAAATCAAGCGCGCTATGCAGGTCGCAGAAGCCCAGGCTAATGTGCCTAGCGATAGCGTGATTTTGCACGTGCTTCCGTATGATTTTAGAGTTGATGAGCAGGAACACATCGAAGACCCCCTTGGTATGAGTGGCACGCGCCTAGAGGTATCCACACATATCGTCATCGCGCCGGAAAGCTCGATTAAAAATTTGAAAAAATCAGTCGAGATGGCGGGCGTAAAGGTAGATAACATCGTCCTTTCAGGCTACGCATCCTCCATATCCACGCTTAGCAAGGACGAAAAAGAGCTAGGTGTCGTACTGATCGATATGGGCGGCGCTACATGCGATATAGTCATCCACCTGGGGAATTCCTTACGTTATAACGATGTTGTGATGTTCGGCTCCAATAACGTTACTAACGATCTATCGCGCGCCCTACATACACCGCTTCCATATGCGGAAAACATAAAGATCACCTATAACGATTTGATTAATCAAGGCAATAGTGAAGTCGAGCTGCCTGCTTTAGGAGATAGCGAGTCAGAAAACCACATCATAAGCCTTGAGATCATCTCTCAGGTCATCCTCGCTCGCGTTAAAGAGACCTTCGATATGATAGCCGACAAGATCGAAAGAAGCGGTTATAAAGACCGCATAGGCGCGGGTATCGTGATCACGGGCGGTATGGCAAAGTTAGACGATGTGCGTGACTTGGCGGCGATAGTTTTTGATAACACTTCCGTTAGGGTTGCAAGAGCAAAAAGCGTGGGCGGCTTGCACGAGATCGCCGATGATATTTCAAATTCTTGCGCACTAGGACTTTGCATGTATGGCTTTGGCGAATTTACCCCTTACGAGATGGACTCTAACGGCAAACTCCGCTACAAAGACGAAGTTATAAACAAGGCTCCGAAACGAAATGTGAACGAATATTATGAAAAAGAGGTCAGTAAGGCGATAGAAAAAGAGGGCGTCAGAGCGGATAGCGGTGCGGCTAAGAAGGAGGATCTAAATATCCAACTTCCCAAAAAAGACGGACAGAATTTTTTCAATAAAATTTGGTCATCTATGAAAAATTGGTTTTAAATTTTAAGCTAAGGAGATACTCGTGAAAGGATATAGTATGGAAGAAAGAAAGGGCATCTACGGTGCCAAGATGAAGGTTATCGGCGTCGGCGGCGGCGGATGCAATATGATAAATCATATGATCCGCGAAGGATTTACCAAAACCGACGTTGAGCTTATGGTGGCTAACACCGACGCACAGGCGTTAGAAAAGTCGATCGCAAATACTAGAATTTTACTCGGCGAAAGCACCACCAAAGGCCTTGGCTGCGGTATGGATCCAGCGCTAGCTAAGATGGCTGCGGAGGAGAACTACGACGATCTTAAGGACCGCTTGGACTACTCTGACATCGTTTTCGTGGGCTCCGGTCTAGGCGGCGGTACCGGCACGGGCGCCGCGCCCATCGTCGCAAAAGCTGCAAAAGAGAAAAAAGCGCTAACTATCGGCGTCGTTACCACTCCTTTCGGTTTTGAGGGTAAAAAGCGCATGCGACTAGCCCAAGAAGGTCTTGAAGAGCTTAAAAAAGAGTGCGATTCCATAATCGTTATCCCAAATCAAAATTTATTGAAGATCATCGATAAAAAAACCGGTCTAAAAGATGCCTTTAAAATCGTAGATAATGTCCTATTCCAAGCCGTAAACGGTATGATCTCCGTGATCTTAGAGTCCGGTGACAGCGATATCAACGTCGATTATGCCGACGTCAAAAAGGTAATGACTCACCGCGGTTTGGCGCTTATGGGTATCGGCGTTAGCGAGGGCGACGGCGCGGCGGAGGAAGCGCTAAAAAGTGCGATCCAATCTCCGCTTTTGGATAATACCTCCATCCACGGCGCTATGGGCGTGTTAGTGCATTTTAAGATGTCGCCTGATTGCTCCTTGCTTGAGATCGAATCTGCGATGAATATTATCGAAGATACCGTAGATAAGGACGCCGACGTTACTTGGGGCACCACCACAGATCCTAAGATGGAAAACAACCGCGTCGAAGTTACTCTCATCGCCACCGGCTTTGAAAGGAGCATCGAGGAAAAAAAGCAGGTCGCCAGCGATAACGTAGCGGATCGCAGGAAGGCGCTTTTAGAGAGCATGGGTCGAAATTCTATCTTTTCTAGACAGAAGGTAAGTAGCGGCGATTTTAACGGAGACGAAACCTACGACGAGCTCGACGAGCCCGCATTCCTACGCAACCAGATGGACTAAATGCGCAGACGAGATAGGCAGCTAAGCGAAGATGAGGCGTTAAAAATCATCGACGAGAGCGAGTACGCTACGCTTAGCTGCATAGACGATAGCGGCGAAATTTTTAGCGTGCCCATCTCGCCCGTACGCGATGCAGACATTATTTATATCCACGGCGCGCCTGCTGGCACAAAGGCGAAACTCTTTCAAAACGGACGCGCGGTAACGGCGGTTTTTGTTAGCTATAACCGCGTTCCCACCCCAAGCGATGAAGAATACCGATCTATCGCGGACGACGCGGAAGCGCTAGGATCGAAAGTTTATACGACAGAATATCGCAGCGCGATCGCCGTTTGCGAAGCAAGCGAAGTAGAAGATGACGAGCGTAAAATTTACGCCCTGCGGATACTATGCGAAAAATACACCCCAAATTACATGTCGCGCGTGGAGTTCGCCTCCAGAGCATCATTAAAGCGCATGAAAATTTATGAACTCAAAATGAAATCCGTAACCGCAAAGGCTAAAATTTTATAATGCGTCCAAATTTGCGCTTCCTGCGCTATGCCTTACTTTGCGAGGATCTCTTCTTTTATATGTTTTTGTCCTTTTGGTCGACCGCCCTACTTTACTTGCGATCGACATTCGCTTGGGTTTAGTGCGGCACCTCTTTTCAACGCCGCTATTTGATTTCAGTTATGATAGGCTTTTAAGGAGCGAGATTGAAATTTTTTGTAACCGCCGTGAATACGGAGGTAGGAAAGACATTCGTTACGACTTCGCTTCTGCGGGCGTTTTTGCAAAGCGGTCGCACAGCAATCGCGTTAAAGCCCGTGCAGACGGGATGTGAGATGAGCGGCGGCAGGCTTATCGCGCCGGATGTGAGCGAGTATGCTAAAGTAAGCGCAGATAGCGACATTGCGCCGATTTATGCGTTTAAATTCCCGGCTTCGCCGCATTACAGCGCGAGTTTAGAGCATCGAGAGATCAAGACGGATGAAATTTTAAAATTTATTGACGCTCATTCGGCGCAGTGCGAAATCACGCTGATCGAAGGCGCAGGCGGTATTTTCGTGCCGCTAAACTCGCGCGAGAGCTTTTTGGACGTGATGAGAGCTGTAGATGCGCCGATCGTTCTGGTCTGTAAAAACGAGCTGGGTGCGATAAACAGCGCACTTTGCAGCGTCTATATCCTGCGTTCGCACGGGCTTAAAATCGCGGCACTGGTTCTGAATTTTACCGACGAGAAGGACGAAATTTGCGTATCGAATGCAGCGTATCTGAAAAGCAAGCTCAAAGGCATACCCGTCATATCGCTACGTAAATTCCAAAAGGACGACTTTGCCGCCGCCGCGTGCTCTTTTGAAAATTTCATCGCCTCGCTAAATTTTAACGATCCGTCGCAGATGGACGCGAGCGCGGCAAATTTAAACGAAACCGCTGCGATAACCTTGAATGCGGCGCAAAGCGGGCAGAGGGGCGCAAATTTAGATGAAAATTCTAAAAATAGCGATGCTCGCTTTGCTTTGGTCGCAGCGCAGGTCTGCAAACAAGACGGCGAAATCAAAAGCAACCGCGCCGCGCCGCCGCTCATGAGCACTTCAAACACGGGCCCCATTGATCTAAACTTCGATGCGAAGCATCTTTGGCACCCCTACACTTCCGCGACGCATCCGCTTAAGGCGCACGGCGTGCTCCGCGCCGAAGGCAATAAAATTTACACGACGCAAGGCGCGCTGATCGATGGGATGAGCTCTTGGTGGTGCGCCGTGCAGGGATACGGCAGCGAGGCGTTAAATGCCGCGGCGACCGCGCAGATGAAAGAATTTTCTCATGTGATGTTCGGCGGGCTTACCCACGCACCCGCGATAAATTTGGGCAAAAAGCTACTCTCGATGTTGCCGCAGTTTGATCGCATATTTTACGCGGACAGCGGCTCGGTAGCGGTCGAGGTGGCATTGAAAGCGGCGATCTGCTATCAGCAAAACGCGTCGCCTAAAAAGAATAAAATTTTAACCGTCAGAGGCGGGTACCATGGCGATACGTTCGGCGCAATGAGCGTTTGCGATCCGCTCACCGGCATGCATTCGCTATTTAGCGGCATCTTGGCGCGTCAAATTTTTGCACCGCGCCCGAACTGTCGCTTCGACGCGCCGTTTGACCCATCTAGCACGGATGAAATTTCTAAAATTTTTAAAGAAAACAAAGATGAGATCGCAGCGATCATCATCGAGCCCGTCGTCCAAGGAGCCGGCGGGATGTGGTTTTACCATCCGAAATTTTTAGACCGTCTCCGCGAGCTGTGCGACGAAGCGGACGCGGTGCTTATCTTTGACGAGATCGCCACCGGCTTTTGGCGCACGGGTAGGGCGTTTGCATACGAATACTGCGGCGCGGCGCCCGACATAATCTGCATAGGCAAGGCGCTAAGCGGCGGGTTTATGAGCTTTGCGGCTGTTTTGACGAACGAAAAGATCGCACACGGCGTGAGCAAAAACGGCGGCGTTTTGATGCACGGACCGACTTTTATGGCAAACCCTCTAGCTTGTGCCGTTTCGCTTAAAAATTTAGAAATTTTATGCGCGCAGGACACGGCGCAAAAGGTCGCGCAAATCCACTCCGACCTGCAAGAGGGCCTTAAGGGGTGCAGGAGCTTAGACGGCGTGGCGGACGTTCGCACCTTGGGCGCTATCGGCGTCGTAGAGATGAAGGAGGCGGTGGACGTGGAGGCGCTGCAGGAGTTTTTCGTAAAAAGGGGCGTTTGGATCAGACCCTTTGGCAAAAACATATATCTTATGCCGCCGTTCATCACACCAAGAAGCGATACGCAAGCGCTTTGCGAAGCGATCCGCGATGCGGTAAAATTAAAAATTTATAAAGGATAAGATTGCAAATTTTAATCGTATTTATCATATTTCTACTTTTGCTAGGCTACTTGGAATTTCGCAAAAAAACCGCCCTTGAGGGCTTTTTGGTCGCGGACAGAAAGGCGAGCGCTTTTGAGATTGCATTTTCGATAGTCGCTACCTGCGTGGGCGGCGCAGCTACGATCGGCGTGGTATCGAATATGCAAAAGTACGGGTTTGCAGCGGTTTGGTGGCTTTTAAGCGGCGCGATCGGACTGATGATTTTAGCGATTTTTATTGCAAAAATTTTACGCGCGAGCAAGGCGCTGACGTTCGCGCAGATAGCAGAAATTTTTATCGACAAAAGAGCCAGGCTCGTTAGCGCGGTTATCATTTGCGTGGCGTGGTGCGCTATTTTGGCGGCGCAGTTTAGCGCTAGCGCACACATACTCTCGACGTTTGATCTAAATTTCAACTCCTCGCTGCTCATCGGAGGCGCGGTCATCATCGTTTATACGATTTTGGGCGGACAAAGAGCGGTCATTAGAAGCGATGTATATCAATACGCTATCGTAATCGCGGCGTTTTTGACAGTTTTGCTCTGGCTAAATTTTAATTCGCCGCAGGTATTTGAAAATGTAAATTTTACGCTCAAAAATGACGCCTTCGGATACGATAAGATCGGATATTATCTGCTGGTTATCGGTACTAGCTACGTGATCGATCCGATGCTGTTTTCTAGAATTTTAAGCGCAAAGAACGAGCGTGCGGCGATCCTGGGCTCTATCTTCGGTGCTTTTGGAATCGCAATCAGCAGCATAATGATCGCTTTTATAGGTTTCGGTGCGATGAGCCTTGCGACCGCCGGAACGAGCGGCGAAGATCTGCTTAACGTAAGCCTTTTTAACGCGCTGCCTGCGTCGTTGGGCTCGGTTTTGATGCTGGGGCTATTGGCGGCGATCATATCCTCTGCGGACACTTGCTTGATCACGGCCTCCAGCATCTTCGCGCACGATATTTTGCGAAGCGAGGATCTAAAAATTTACCGTATCGCCACGCTAGGTTTCGGCGCGATCGCGCTACTTTTAGCAAGCTTCGGGGGCGAAATTTTAAACTATCTCTTCGCAGCGAGCAACATCTTCGTAAGCGGCGTGGCGACGGCGCTATTTTTCGCCATCATCTTTCGCGGCAAGATCGATAAGGATCTTGTTTTGTGCGCCATGTATCTAGGCGGCGCCTTGGGGCTAGCCGCGGCTATTAGCGGTATAAATGCCTTTGCCGTAGCAGGGATCATTACGGCGTGCATTTTATGCCTGGCGGCCAGATTAAAATTTAACGCAGCCTCTTCAAAGCTTGATCCAAACTGCGTCTGCATACCCCAAGCAAGCGAGTACGAAGAGAAATAAGCGCAGCTAGCCGCTTTCGGTAAATTTCATGCGGGCGGATACGGCGCGTTTAATAAGATCGTTATCGCATAAGAGCAGAGCTACTAAATTTATCCCGTTTTGCATTGCAAGATCGATGGTCTCTTTATGCGCCGCAAACGGGATCATCTGCGTAGCATCTAAATTTAAAAAGGGGCGAGAAATCTCTCGCCCCTGAAATTTTAAGGATAAGA
>CAUSCW010000017.1:0-33309 GCA_963530195.1 uncultured Campylobacter sp. | reverse complement strand
CCTGAATTTATCGGGCAGATCGCACCGTTTTTTCGTTAAATTTTAACGTAAATTTATACGCCACGCCCAAACCCGCCTGAAATTTCAAACCGCCCGACGAGAAGTGCTAAGGCGAGCCAACCTTTGCATATTTTATCCGCTAGAAATTCTTTAAATTTTTATCGAACGATTGCAGTTAAATTTTAAAAATCCGCTCATAAATCAAAATTTTAACCTGCCGCTCGCGCTTGTTTGCTCCGCATTTAAATCGCTGCTTGGATTTATTGTAAAGCCTCCAATCTAGCCGCTATTACCTTTTGCATCGCTTGATTTTTCCTATTTTTGGCTAAAATTTGCAGCCTCTTTTTGCCGATGCGTTTGTCGGCAGCCTTTAGGATATTTGCGAGCCCCCATTCGTCGGCACCAAAGTGCTTTGCAAACAGCTCCTCTTTGGGCGTATCGATATATTCGCGGATAAGCTCGCCGATGTCGCTTATGTCGTTATCATACGGATAAATTTTTGTTAGAGCGCCCCCTGCTAGGCTTTTTACGCCGCCGCTTTTTAGCATGAAATCCTTCGGGTAATCAAAAATAATCTCGCCCGCAAGCGTGATAAAATATCGCGGCAAATCTGTGCTGCCGCGCCTGCTTTGCATCCGATAAACCGTGCAGTGGAGCTTAAAATCAATGCTTTCATCCACGAGCTCGTAAAGCCGTTTTGCAAGCTTGCTCCAACGTTTCATTTTGTCCCCTTATCTATTTGTCGCCTCTTGCGGTTTCGCGCATAGCTTTTGCCGCCCTTTACGGCGATCGCGCTTGAAAGCTGCGCGCCTTTTCTATATTTTTTGCAAATTCGCTTTGTAAAATTCTGCCGCGCTAAACGGTCTCCCAAAATCTCGGCTCCGTCTTGATCGCTCCTCGGTTTTTCTCGCGTAAAATTTGCAAAAATTCTTTAAAGTTCGGCGTAAAAATCGAAGTGACGGGCACAAATTTATACTCGCTCGCGCCGTCTTGCTCGGGCTTGTTTGCGCTGCCGTGTTCAAACTCGCTCGCGCCGCTCGCAAAGCTGATCCGCCAAATCCTAGCATGATTTATCCGAATTTTTGTGACTTCAAGCGCTAAAATTTGCTCAAATTTATACCTCGCCGCGAGCTTCTGTCCATCAAAAACGTAGATAAAATCCTGATCAAACCAAAGGCTCTCGCACGAGATAAAAAACCGCTCTAGCCAGAACAAAAACGGCCTCACGGAAAGCCTTTTTACCGCGTCTGCTTCGCTTATCCCATCTATCGCGGCAAGCCGGCGCGAGCTAAGCTTGCGAGGGTTGCGCCAAAAGAGCGTCCAAATAATCCCGCCCAGAAGCAAAACGCTAAAAATTACGATTAAAATTTGAATTAAAATTTCAGCCATTTAAAATTCTAAGTCCTTTTACAAATGCAAATTTCGCCTCCGTATCGCTCCAAAACGAACTTCTGCTAAAATCCGCCTCCGCGCCGTTTGCAAGCTCCTCATAAAGCTTATAAAATCGCCCTTTGTAGGTGCATTCGCTTAGGCAGATGTTGAAAAACGTCTCCGCCGCGTCCCTGCCGCCGAAATAATAGATAAAGTAGATCGGGCGCAGATCGAAGGCGCTTAGATTTTTGTTAAATTTAGCCCCGCGTCGCATCATAAAATCCACCGCCTTTTGCTTGTCCTCAAAAAGCTCAAAAATAGGCAGCGCGTAGTCTTTGATAGCCGCGCTAATCTCGCGAACGCTGGGCTCAAAGCTAGCGCCTGCGAGCTGCCAGTCGCGAAACTGTTTGCGCGGCGTGAGATAGCCCAGGTGCGATACGAAAACAAGATCGGTAGAGTAGGACAGCTCCTCTTGCATTAGCTTTTTTAGGCGCTTGCAGTAGATCGCGATCTGCGGTAGGATACTCACGCTGCCCGAGTAATTGCGCATGCTGGAGCTGAAATAAATTTCAAACGAAATATCTTTGTTGCTTGCGAGCTTCGTTAGTTTTTGCCCCTTTTGCGTGGGCTTGAAGTCCGTGAAATTCGCCGCAATCTCATTGCAGCCGTTTAAAAATATTTCCCGCGGAGTCATGATTTTCCTTTTAAATTTATCGTTTTGTTCGCTAGCAATTCGGTTTGCAGCTTACATTGCCGCAGCCGCGACCCACACGGCATTTTATAATGCGCGCCGTTTGCCGCCGAAAACCATATAATGCGCGCAATTTTACCCCAATTCGGCTAAATTTAACGGCGCTATGCGTCCGTAAAATTTATAATCTATCCTCATATCTTTCGTAGTTTATGCCGTAAATTTTATCGATATTTTCGGCGTTTATGAGCTGCTTGCTGCGCCCGAAAGCTAAAATTTCGCCGTCTTTTATAAATAGCGTCAAGCTTGAAACAAATTTCGCGTGGCGCGGGTAGTGCGTCGTCTGCACGAAGGTGTAGCCTTCGTCGCCTAGCGCCTTTATCATCTCGAGTAGCTTGATCTGATTGCCGAAGTCTAACCCATTTGTCGGCTCATCCATAAAGATCACTTTCGCGCTCTGAACCAGCGTGCGCGCGATATACGCTAGCTGCCGCTACTTTGAAATTTCGCCTTTTAAGATTCTGTCTTTATATGGATTGCGCTTAGAATTTTATATCGTCGCGTTTTTGAAATTTGCATCGCTGCAAATAAAATTTTATCTAGGTTTAAAATTTGATGCCGTGTTGTTGCACTGCGTAAAATTTCAATAACGCGCTAAATTTTAAGTAGCACGTAAAATCAAGCATTGCGCTAAATTTCAAGTTACGCGCCCGATTTAGCTCACGCGGCAAATTAAGCGCGCCACCTAAAAGCGGTATAAAATTTGCTCGCGCGATAAAGCCCGTTCCTCGAGGCCTAGGCGTATAAAATTCTACCTAGGCGGATCATGTTCGAGCCGCATTTGATCGCGAGTTCAAAATCATCGCTCATCCCCATCGAGCAGATCTGCGCGCCGTGCGGCACGAGCGCATCAAAGATCTCGCGGCTCACCTCGAAGCTTCGCGCGATCTGCGCGGGCTCGCTCACATGTGCGCCGATGCTCATCACGCCGATTAAATTTAGATTTTTGCACTCCTGTTTGATGCGCAAAAACTCCTCCACCGCGCGGTTTTTATCGAGCCCCGTTTTGGAGCTCTCGCCCGCAGCGTTGATCTCCAGCAGCGTATCTAGCGGATAAGTTAGCCGCTTATTTACGGTAAGCGCGAGCTCGTAACTGTTGCAGCTCTGCCACAGCGTCGGGCGCAGAGCGATGAGCTGATTTATTTTGTTGCTTTGCAGCGTGCCGATGAAGTGCCACTTTAGCGGCAGTTCGCGCAGTAGCTCGCTTTTGCGCTTCAGCTCCTGCACTCTGTTTTCGCCAAACGCGATCTGTCCTTGCGAATACAGCTCGCGCACCTGCTGCGTGCCTACGTTTTTACTCACTGCGACTAGCTGCACTTCGCCCGCGCCTGCTTTCGCAGCCTCAATGCGCTTTAAAATTTCATCCAGTCTCATTTGTAAAATCCCAAAATTCTAGCGAAATCATTCAGCACCGTAAATATCATCAAAAGCGCCAAAATTCCCATTCCTACGTAGCTGGCGCCTACGAATACTCGTTTTGGCACCGGACGGCGGAAGATGAGCTCAAAGAGATTAAACGCGATGTGCCCGCCGTCGAGTGCCGGGATCGGAAAGAGGTTGATGAGCCCTAAATTTACCGATATGAGCGCCACGAGCGCGAGCAAGACCGCCGCGCCGTAATCGACCGCCTTTGAGGTGATGTCCGTAATGGCGACGATGCCGCCCATCTCCTTGGGCGAAACGACGCCGCTAGCGAGCTTTTCGAGCCCTATCAAGATGAGCTTTGACGCTTCCACCGTCTGATCCCACGCGAAGCTAAGCGAGCTTGCGCCCTTGTGATATAGCGTCACGGTCGCGTTGTAATCGGGCGAAATGCCGATGAGCGGCACTCTGATGCTCTCGCGCCAGATGGTTTTTTTCTCGCCGAGCTTCGGCGTGAGCTGTAGGCTCATCCGCTCGCCGCCGCGCATGATTTCTAAGCTTAGAGGTGCGGCGGTTACCTGCTTTGAGATGTCATCCCACTCGCGGATCTGCTTGCCGTCGATTGATAAAATTTCATCGTTTAGCATTAGCCCTGCGCTTGCCGCGGCGGAATTTGGCGAAATTCTGCCGACCTTTGGTGCGAGTTTTTCGACGCCGATGTAGCCCAGCGCGATGTAGATCAAAAACGCAAGCAGCAGGTTAAAAAACGGCCCCGCAAAAAGTATGATTATGCGCGCGATCGGGCCTTTGGAGTTGTAGCTGTCGGGGTCCGCGCTTGCCGCGGCGGGATCTAGATCCTCCTGCCCCTTAAGGCTCACGTAGCCTCCCAGAGGGATCGCGCTGATGGCGTACTGCGTCGCGCCGATGCGCTTGGTAAAGACCTTCTCTCCAAAGCCCACGCTAAAGACGTTCACCCCCACGTCCAGCGCCCGCGCCGCCAAAAAATGCCCCAGCTCGTGGAAAAAGATAAGGAAGCTGATCGCCAGCACGGTGACCATAAAATTTATCGAGTAAAAATAAAATCCGACCGCCAGGATCGCCAGCGTTAAAATTATACTTTTCAAATTTCAGACCTTTGTAAAAAATGGGCTAAGCTTACTATTATTTTGCAAATTTTAAGCTTAGAAAAGAGATTGTCTAAAAGCATAGCGGTATAAGCATGCTTTAAAATATATAAATTTAAAATTTTTTATTTCGCAATATCGGCAAGACGCAGATAATAATCAATTAGTTTTTGCGTATGATTTTGTTTAATTTCTTTTATGAAATTTTCCATTAAAGTAAAATTTGGATTTCCATTGCCATTGACCGGGAGCGCAATTTTTTCCTTTTTTAAAGCAGTTTGAGAGCACATTTGATTAAAAGAATAACGATCTCCAAAGGACTTATTTAAAATAGATACTATGAAAAATCCAATATTTTGATTAAGTTCAAATTTTGGTTTTAAAATATTTATACGACCATGGGATACTGCATAAAATTTTTTTGGCTGATAAAAACATTTCCCAAACATATCTACACTTAAAGAATTACCATCGAATTTTTCACTTAGCTCATCACAATTTTGCACATACGCAACTATCCCATTATTAAAATTCCCAGAGCTTATTAAAGGATTGTTTCCACTTTGAAGTCTTTTAGCTTGTAAATCACCTTTGGCTAGCAGAATTTCAAACAAATTTGCAAGTTCAAACTCATCCCATTTGCAATTAAGTTTACCAAAAAGACTTGCAGCTATTCGCATGATAGCCTCTTGGATATAATTTGCCAAATGTGAATTCGTAATAAAAACATCGCCATTAGGCGAATTATTCTCTCTCTCTCTCTCTCTCTCGAAGGGCAAGCGCGTTATGATATAAAATCAGTTTTTGCATTTTAGCTTCTATACTTTTTATATAATTTTCCATAAAATTAAAATCAATCATATCGTTAGTTACAGGAAGCCTTATGTATGACTTTTTTAAATCGGTACTCGAAATTTGATCATTATAAACGCCATTGAATGATTTTTTAAATAGATTTACCAAAAATAAAGCAGTGTATTTATTAAGCATATATCCTATTGGCTTCAAACTATGAACTTTCATATCTAAACTCGCCTTATACGGATGATAAAAACAAGTTCCCAAAAAAGAAAAAGATATAAAATTTTCTTGAACTCTGTAATTATTTGACGACAAATCATTATAATATCCAGAAATGCCATTATTTAAATTTGTCACAGATATTCTTGGAGTTTTTCCAGATTTTAATTCATTTTGTGGTATATTTGCTCCAGTTTCAACTATAAAAATATCTGTTACTTTAAAATTTCTATACTCCAATTTCAAACCTTTATCTTTATCTCGTCATCGTCCAAATTTATCTCGCTTTCATATAAAATGCTCTCTAAAATCGTCTTTTCAAACTCTTTTTTATCGATACCATTTTCAAAAAGCATATAATCAAGCACGACTTTTTTAAAATCTTGCTCGGTTATCTCAAATTTAGGCTCGGACATTTTATACTGCAAGCTCTCATTCGGCTTTATCCACTGGCAGCTTTCATCGCCGCCTTGTTTATATATCACATCTACCCAATAATCTTCAAGCTCTTGCCATTTGCCTTTTAGATCATGACGCCCTTGATTTTTAACGGTTTCTAACCCGTCCTCTTTTATATAACAACCAAAAATTTCCTTGTTTCCTTGCGGCTCATGCGCTTTAAATATAAAAATCGATGTTTCATTCGCGCCTTTCATGCGAGCAAAAACTTCTTTTGGGAGTTTGATGATTTTTAAAAGAGAATGTTTTTTGAGCCATTTTAAAACTTGTTTGCGACCCACTTCAAGTTTATTGCTCGGTAATAAAAACGCGCAAATCGCGCCGTCCTCGACATTATCAAGTACGTTTTTTACTATTTTTAAGCAACCGAATTTATTTTCATAAGGCGGATTCATCAAAACTTTTGTGATATTCTTGCTTTTTATCCATTTGCAAGCCGCTTCGCCTCTAGCGTCGTCGTGAGTTAAATTGGTTTTTCCGTCTTTATGAATTAACATATTTGCGCAAGCTAGAGCAAATAGCTCTTTATCAAATTCTATTCCAAAAAGTCTATCATTTTGTATAATCTTAACCGCGCTTTCATTGAAATTTCCACCGACTTCGTTTATCATATTATTCATAGCTTTTACTAAAAATGCACCACTACCGCAGCATGCGTCTAAAATTTTATCTTTGTAGCTAACGTTCGCGATACGATACATTAGACTTGTAATATGATCCGGCGTAAAAACTTGACCCGCTTCGCTCTTGCCCTTATAGCGAGTAAATTCGTTAAAGAAAATTCCCATAACGTCTTCGCCGTTCCAACTTTCGGCTTTTATATAGCCTGAAATCGAAACGACATCGTCGATAAAGCTATCAATTGCTTTTTGATTTTTTGTGTAGTTAAAACTAATTAAATTAAACTGCTCTTTTATAATGTCTAGCTTTAAATTTAATGCCTTTTGCTCACTATACGAGCTTTCAAGAGTTTTTATGATCTCGCTTTGCAGAGTTGCGAAATCGCGTCCTTTAAGACCGGCTAAATTTGCGCCTTTTCTATCGGCTACCAAAGCGCAAGCTGTAAAAATCATCCTATGCTTTAGGTTGTTGATGCCAAAATTTATATGTAGGTTATCATTTATTGATTTAGTACATAAGTAAATTTTAGGCTTATCTATACTGCTCTGAGTAAATAGCTTAAGATAGTAATCTTTGCTAAAAAGCTCACTATCTTCTCTATAAAATTTATCGTTTTTATAAATTATTGCTTCGTTGCCATTATATAAAATACCTATTACTTGATTGTATTTGCTTCTTGTTATGTTTATATATTCTTGAAGTTGCGGTAAATTTTGATCCAGATTTGAATTCGGCTCATAGGCTTTGGTCTCTAAAATTATGGCAACTTCGTTTATATCGTGCGGAAAATACCAACCGTCGGGCTTTTTATTAACCCCGCTAAAACCAAGTTCATTAAACGTAGTTATTTGTCCGACGCCGCTTTTAGCGTATTTTGAATCTTGAAATTTTAGTAACGCTCCAGCATTTTGCCTAATTACATCTTCGCTAACTCTCGAAGTCCCATACATCATAACAATTTTCCTTAATTTTGCCTATATATTACTATTAATCTAATGAGCGGCACGTAGATTTTTATCCTACATACACCCAAGGATAAGATTGCATAATTTGTGATCCATCATATTTCATTTGGTTCAAATTTTATTCCAAATTTAAACCAAACTCTAACTCTTTTTCGTCGCTTTAGCATACGCTGCGATGTATTCAAAGCCCGAATATAGCGTCAGTGCGACTGCGATCCAGAGTAGGGCGTTTGCATAAGGCCACTGCATCGTTAGCCAGCCGATAGCGATCATCTGAAAGACCGTCTTCACCTTGCCCGCCATCGACGCGGCGACCTCTACGCCGTCGCCCGCCATCGCCACGCGAAGGCCCGTGATGAAAAACTCGCGGATTAGGATCAGATAGATCGCCCACGGACTGGCGCGTCCGATAAACATAAGCCCCAAAAAGCCCGCAAGCGTCAGCATCTTATCGGCGAGCGGATCGATGATGGCGCCTAGCTTCGTTTTTTGGTTCCAAGAGCGCGCGATGTATCCGTCGAAAAAGTCCGTGACGGAGGCGATGACGAAGACTAGCGCGGCGAAATAATCGATCCAGCTAACGTGCACCGAGCCCACCATGCCGCCGTTCGCATGGCCTGCTAGTAAGATCAGCCAGAAAAACAGCGGCGCCAGCGCAACGCGAAAGCTCGCTAAAATATTGGGTAAATTTAGCATTATTTAAAGGTCGTTCCGCCGTCGACGATGAAGGTGTGCCCCGTCACCCAGCTAGCCTTGCTAGAGCATAGAAATAAACATGCTCCCGCCAAATCCTCCGGTTGCCCCATACGTCCTAGAGGACTAAGCTCGGCGGTCTTGTCGCGCACCTCTTCGTAGTTGGTAAATGCCCTAAGCGCGTCCGTCTCGATCGGGCCGCCGCTTACTACGTTTACGCGGATGTTTTTCTCTCCAAGCTCGGTCGCGGCATAGCGCGCCATCGCTTCGACAGCGGCTTTTGCCGTGCCGTGACCCGCGTAGTTTTCGATATAGACTAAATTTCCCGTGGAGCTAAGAGAGATGATCGAGCCGCCGCCTACTGCCTCCATGCGCTTTGCGGCTTCTTGCGCGCCTACGACGAAGGCATTTACGGTTGCGGTGAAGATATTATTAATGCCGCGCGGCTTTAGCCTCATAAATTTAGTGTATCCGCCCGCGACCGCGCGACCCGAGATGATGGCGTTTGAGATGAAAAAATCCACTCGCGCAAAATCCTCGTCGATCTTGGCAAAGAGCTCCTTGTAGATCTCGGGCTCCAAGATATTGAGCGCATAAGCGCGCGCCTTGATGCCGTAAGCCTTCTCAAGATCGGCTGCTTGCGAAGTCGCCAGCTCCTCGTTGGAATTATACGTAAAAGCGATATTTGCCCCCGCAGCTGCGAATTCTAAAACGATCGCCCTGCCTATGCCTCTCGTGCCGCCGCTGATAACTAGCGTTTTTCCTTTAAATTCGTTCGTCAATTAAAATCCTTTGATAGTGTATTGTTTCATTACGTTTTCTATTTTTTTGAGATTTTCCGCGCTCGGCTCGCAAAGCGGCAAGCGGTACTCTAAGCTCGGCGCGAGGCCCGCGATATACATCGCCGCTTTGATCGGGATCGGATTGCTCTCGCAGAATAAAATTTTATTGATCGCATAGAGATCGTCGTTGATCTGCTTGGCTTTTAAAAACTCATTTTGTAGCGCAAATTTCGTAAGCCTCGCCGTGTAATCGGGAAGTAAATTTGCCGTAACGGAGATTACGCCCTTGCCGCCGTTACTTAGGATCGGATAGTTGATCGCATCCTCGCCGCTAAGCACGCTAAGGCGCGGCTCGTGCGCGAGTAGATCGACGCATTTATCGATGCTGCCGCTGGCTTCTTTGACGCCGTAGATGTTCTCGCAGTCGTTAAAAAGCTTGATGATCGTATCTGCGGCTATGTCGCAGCCGGTGCGCCCTGGGACATTATATAGCAGCACGGGCAGATCTACCGAGCTCGCGATCGCCTTGTAGTGCAGATACAGCCCCTTTTGGGTGGGTTTATTGTAGTAGGGCGCTACGGATAAAATTCCGTCCGCGCCGTGAGCCTGCGCAAACTGCGCAAGCCCGATCGCTTCGTGAGTTGCATTGCTGCCCGCGCCCGCTAGCACCTTGACGTCCGTGCCCTTGCACGCATCTACGGCGATCTCGATACAGACGCGGTGCTCGTCGTGCGTCAGCGTCGCGCTCTCGCCCGTAGTACCGACGGGCACGACCGCGCTTATGCCGTTTGCGATCTGTCTTTTGATAAGCTTGGAGTAGGTCTGCTCGTCGAGTTTGCCCTCTTTAAAAGGCGTGATCAGCGCCGTCATAGAGCCGATTATGACATTTTTATTCATCGTTTTCCTTTCGTAAGATAATGCTTGTGGAGCTTTTAAGGCTTAGATAGGTTTTCATCGCTTTTTTAACCGCGTTTTTATCTAGACTTTTGATCTCGCACTCCAGCCTAAATAGCGCGTCCAGATCGCCGCGGACGATGTAGCTGCCGTACATCTGCGCTACCTTGCTGGCGCTGTCGAGGGAGTAGATCAGATCGCTGCTTAGGGTGTTTTTGATCTTTAGCATATCGTCGTCGCTTATTTTAGCTTTTTTGGCTTTTTCGATCAGCGCTAAAATTTCACTCCTCAGCGCCTCGCCGCTTACGCCTTGGTTGCAAACGGCAAAGACTATAAATAAATTCTCGTCCTTGGCGCTCATATCGTAGATGTTGATCTGATTGGCGAGCTTTTTCTCATCGACCAGCACGCGCTGCAAAAGCGAGCTCTTGCCGCCGCTAAGATATATATCCATCGCTTTGATCGCCGCGGCGTCAGGGTGGTTAAACGGCGGAATTTTAAAGGCGACTGCAACGATCTGCGCCTCGCTATTTTTGTAAATAACGCTAAGCTTCTCGCCGTCCTGCGCGGGCTCGGTGCAGTGAAGGCTCGGAATTTCGCTTTTGTTTTTTACGGGCGCGAAGTGTTTTTTGGCTGCATCAAACGCCGCCTTTTCGCCGACGTCGCCGGTGATCAGCAGCACGGCGTTTTGCGGCTGATAAAATTTAGCGTGAAATTCCTTGATATCTTTGATGTTCCAGTTTTCAATATCCTTGCGAAAGCCGATCGGCGTCCAGTGATACGGGTGATACAAAAACGCGGCGTTGTAGAGCCTGAAAAATAGGTATCCGAACGGATCGTTATCGGTGCGCCACAGCCGCTCCTCGAGCACGACCTTGCGCTCGGGCTGAAATTCTTTGTCTTTGAGGCTTAAGTTTTGCATTATGTCGGCGTAAAGATCCAAGCAGACCTCTAAATTTGAGCTCGCGCACTTGATGAAATAGTGCGTGTAATCAAAGCCCGTGCTTGCGTTATTTACGCCGCCAAAGCCCTTTACGATCGCGTCAAACTCGCCCGCCTTGCGATTTTTCGTGGATTTAAAATTTAGATGCTCCAGCATGTGCGCGATGCCGCTTTTGCCCATCGTCTCGTCGCGCGAGCCGACGTTGTAAAACACGTCCACGCTGATGACGCCGCTGCCTTTATTCATCGGGATGTGATAAATTTGAAGCCCGTTTTGCAGCGTGATTTTCTTAAATTTTGGAAACATTAATCTTTTTTCGCCTTTCGTTTTTTGCTTGAGTTTTGCTCCGCGTCTTGAGTGCCGCTCGTCTCTCTGGTTTCTTTAAGTTCTTTAGCTTCTTTGATCTCTTTAGCCTCTTTTACCTCAGCTTTTTTAGTTTTGGCGCTGCTTTGTTTTGCGTTTTTGACCTTAGAGCTTTTGCTTTCCACGATGTTTTTCGGCGCGGCTTTAGTTTTAGAATTTTTGCTTTCTATGTCGTTTTTTGACGCGGCTTTGATCGCGGTTTTATTTTTCTGCGCGGTTTTAGTTTTTGCAGTTTTGCTCGCCGCTCCGCTTTGTTTTGCGTTTTTGACCTCTAAATTCTCGCTCTTTGCGCCGCTTTTCGAGAGATTTTTTGCTTCGGCGCCCTTTTGCTGCGAGGTGTTATCCTGTGCGCCATCTTTCTGCGAAGCCTCATTATCCTTCGCAGTATTCTTCTGCGCGGCGTCTTTTTGCGTAGCGTCTTTTGAAATTTTACCGCGCCTGGAGGTTACGTCGCTTTTTGAAATTTGACTTTGTTTTTGATCCGCACCGTTTTTGGAAGCTCTTTTTGAAATTTTATCTGACTTCTCATCGGCGCCGCCTTGCTTTGCGCTTTTAGCCTCTAAATTTTCACCTTTTGCGCTGCTTCGTTTTGTGTTTTTAACCTCGGAATTTTCACTTTCCGCGCTACTTTTAATCTCTGAATTTTCGCTCTCCGCGCCGCTTTGCTCGATTGATCTTTGATCCGTCGCGGTATCTGCGCCTACCAAGGCGTTTAAATTTGCCGAAGTATCGGAATTTTCGTTCGATTCGGAGATTGAGTTTGTTTGAGCGCTCGGAATTTCATCTGTTTTAGCGGCAGAAATTTCATCAGCTTGGGTACCCGATATCTCGCTTTCGCCGTCGTTTAAAATTTCATCCACATCCTTACTTTCGGGCGCGTTTGAAATTTCGCTCGTTTCCTCGCTTTTGGTCGCACTCGAAATTTCATCCGTTTTGGTATCTGCCTCTTTGTCTTCGTAAGTGCGCAAATCCGCGCCGCTGCCGCGACTTTCCGCCTGATCGCCTATAACGCCGTATCCTTCGTCCGCGCGATCTTTTAAATTTACCCCGACCGCCTCGCTTATGTTATTAAAGCCGTCTGCGCGCAAAAGCTCCGCCAGCCCCTCGTTGATCGATTTTGCGACGAACGGACCTTTGAAGATAAAGGCGGTAAAAATTTGAACCAGGCTCGCGCCCGATTTGATGCGCTCGTAGGCCTCCTGCGCGCTGTCTATGCCGCCGCAGCTGATTAGGATCGTGCGGCCGAAAAGCTCGCGAGCGACCTGCGCGAAAAGCTCGCGCGATTTTTCGGTTATCAGCCTGCCGCTTAGGCCACCGAAGTCCCTGGCATTGGGGCTCAGCGAATAATCGACGCTCGTGTTGTTTATGATGATGCCGCTTGCGCCGCTTTGCACCGCGCACTCGCACAGCGCGATCGCCTGATCCGCGCTCATATCGGGCGCCAGCTTTAAGACGAGCGGCCTGTTCGTGATCTTTTTCATCGCTCCGATCAGCTCGCTTATGAAGCTGTTTTTTTGCAAAGCACGCAGATTTGGGGTGTTCGGCGAGCTTACGTTGATGATGAAAAAATCGCACAATCCGTTAAATTTACGGCCTAAGGCTTCATAATCGCTTAGCGCGTCCTCGTTCGAAGTGGCCTTATTTTTGCCGATATTTGCGGCGATCGGGATTACAAAAGGATAAATTTTTCGCACGCGACGCTCGATAACATCGGCACCTTCGTTGTTAAAGCCCATCGCGTTTTGAATGCTCTGCTCACTAACGAGGCGAAAAAGTCGCGGCTTTTCGTTGCCGCTTTGAGGACGCGGCGTAAAGGTGCCAAAATCGATGTGTCCGAAGCCCAGAGCGGCCAGCGGCGCGATCATCGTGGCGTTTTTGTCGAAGCCGCCCGCGATACCTACGGGGTTATCGAAGCTGAGATTCCATATATTTTGAGTTAAAATTTCATCTTTGTAAACACCGAATTTTGCCAAAGCCTCAAGCCCGCCCGGAGTCGCATAGAGCGCGCGAAGTCCGAATTCTGCGATCTTGTGAGCGGTTTCTGGATCGAATCGAAAAAAGATTTTTTTCAAGGTATCATAATTCATAATTTTTCCTCAAATTTTGCATAATGGTAGCTAAAATTTAATTAAATATAGATAAGGATTTCGCGCTGTATTTGCAATTGCGGCGGTTAAATTTAATTTTAGAATTACGCGCCGAAATGCTGCGTAGAATTTCTACGGCTCGCCGCGACGATCTGAATTTACGTAGAAGTTCAAAGATGTGCGGCGTAAATTTTATAAATTTAGCCTGCCTTGATATGTGCAGAAACGCGCGGCATCCGTGGCGCGGCTTGCGATGGCGGGCATCATCGCGATTTTATCCTGCACCGATCTGCGCTCAATCCCGCCCAAGCTAAATTTTAAAATTTAAAGCGTCTTGCTCGCGCCGTTTGAGTTTAGCGCGCGTCTTTGTCAGCGAAGGCAACGATCATCGTGCCCAGAGGAATGATCGTAACGCCCAAGATAATCGCTAGCGGGTTTAGCAAAGACAGCTTGGCAAGCAGGTAGATCGCCGCCACGAGCGCCACGTAGGACAAAATTTTAAACGGAGAGAAAAACGCCCCAGCAAAATTGCTACGAACCTCGCCTCTCTCGCACTCATCATCCCGACCATCAATGCTGCCGTCCGCGCCGTCGAAATCATCATTTGATCCGTCGCGCGCGCTGCTAATCCCGCCCCCAAAATCGCTCGTACCGCCGCCAGGCTCGCCGCCAACTGTACCGTCCAGGTCGCCGCTATCTGTGCTATCGCTACGATTGCTGCAATCTGCGTCGTCGTCCAAGTTACTGCTCGCTGCATTTTTCAAGTCGTCGCAACGCGCGCCTATGCCGCCTTGCAAACTATCGCTAGTTTCGTCGTTTATGCTGCCGTGTGAGTTGCCGCAAGTCGCGCTGCCATTCATATTAAATTTATCGGCGGCATGTCCTAAAGCGGTCGCGTCGTAAGCGGAGGTTTCGTTGCGACTGCTCTTGGTGGACTTTATGTTGCACTCGGCAGCGGCGGTTATGTCGCGCTCGGCGGTGAAATTTTCGGTATCTTCATCGGCGGTAGAGCTTGCAGCACGCTCGGCGGCGGTTTCGTCGTGCAGGGCGTAGTTGTCATTGTTTTCGACGCAGCTATCGCCGCTAGTGAAATTTACGGCGCCTTCGGAATTTTGAGTGTTTAAAATTTCGGCGTCTAAATTTAGGCTGCTAAAGCTTTCGCTTTTTAAAATTTCGCCGCCGCAAACTTCGCTATATAAAATTTTATCGTCGCCGCTCGCGCCACCTAGGTTTTCGCCGCTAAAGCTTGCGGAATTCATATCGCTCGCGGAAGTTTCGCCGCTTATGAAACCTGCGGAATCTTTAGAGCTTTGCCGTAAAAATTCATCGTATTTGCCGGCTCTGAGCTCATCTTCTATTTTGTTGCGGTAAGCGCGAAACGAAAAATATACCGCGCCGAATGCGCCCAAAAACCCAGCTTCCAAGCTAAGAAGCCACGCAAGCGCCCGCGTGCCGAAAGAGCCCGAGCCGAAAAATCCTGCGCCGCAAAGCGCCAGCCCGAGCAGGGCAAACGCCGCGTTTAGCGCGCAGTATACGAGCAAAAATCGCCTATTCAATCTCGCTCATCCAATTCGTCGTCGTCGAAATTTTTTGGATCCGCCTTGTATTTCGGATCGTCCTCAAGCTCCTTTAGGCTCGAGTTTAGCGCCTTGCACGCGCGGTAAACGTTTAAAAACGCCGCCGCGATGCCGATAGCGATGCCTAACCATAGCAAAAACAGCGAGCCCGTGAGGTGCCGCAGCCCAAGCCCGATCGCTACGCCGATGCCGATCGCTACGACGATTGAGATGCCTAGGCTGATGTCGCAGGCGCCCTTTACGATTTTGTTTAAATTTTTCGTTACTCTCATCTAAAATCCGTAAAATTTTAAAACGCAGCCCTTAAAGTACCGCCATCGCTTCATCCGCGGCGTTTAGCGCAAAGTCGATCTGCGTTTCGTTCATCGTAGAGCAGATAAAGCCCGTCTCAAACTGACTAGGCGCCAAAAATACGCCGCGCTTAATCATCTCGCCGTGAAATTTCGCAAAGCGCGCGGTGTCTGCCCGCAGGGCGCCATCGTAGTCGCGCACCTCTTCGTCTGCGAAAAAGTAGCCGAACATCGAGCCTACGCAGGCGGTTTGCAGCGCGATTCCGCGGCGCTGCGCTATGGCGCAAAGCCCGTCCGTAAGCCTGCGCGCAAGCCCCCCGAGCCTTTCGTAAAGGCCGCTGCTAGCGTAAATTTTACTTAGGCTGGCGATGCCTGCAGCCATTGCGACGGGGTTTCCGCTTAGCGTGCCCGCTTGATACACCGCTCCTAGTGGGCTTATCATATCCATGATTTCGCGCTTGCCCGCAAACGCCGCCACGCTCATACCGCCGCCGATGACCTTGCCGAAGGTTACCAGATCGCCGCAGACGCCGTAGATGCCGTAGCTGCCTAGCTCGCTAGCACGAAAGCCGCTCATTACCTCGTCGATTATCAGCACGATCTTTTTCTCATCGCACAGCGCGCGAAGCTCGGTTAAAAATTTAGGATCAGCGGGTACTAGGCCCATATTACCCGCGATAGGCTCGATGATGATCGTGCCGATGTCGTTTTGCGCTAGGACGTCTTTAACGCTTTGAATGTCGTTGTATCTGGCTAGGTAAGTGTTTTTTGCGACGTCCTGCGGTACGCCCGCGCTGCTTGCGTTACCGAAGGTGCTTGCGCCGCTGCCCGCTTTGACGAGCAGGCTGTCGCTGTGGCCGTGGTAGCAGCCCTCAAATTTTAGAATTTTATCCCGTCCGCTAAAGGCGCGCGCAAGACGGATCGCGCTCATCGTGGCTTCCGTGCCGCTGCTGGTAAAGCGGATCTTATCTAGGAAATCAAAATTTTTTAGCACGAGCGAGGCAAGCTGCGTCTCAAGCGGGCTGGATGCGCCGAAGCTTAGCCCTTTTTTGGCGGTTTGCACGACGGCGCGTTCGATGTCCGCATCGGCGTGACCGAAGATGAGCGGACCCCAGCTCTGCACGAAGTCGAGATATTTTTTGCCCTCGACGTCGTAGATGTACGAGCCCTCGCCGCGATCCACCATAAAAGGCTCACTGCCTACGTTGCCGAATGCTCGCACCGGCGAATCGACGCCGCCCGGGATAAGTTTTTGTGCTGCTAAAAATTCGTCGTGATTATTCATTTTTTCTCCTTCTTTTTTGGTTGATTTATCGATTTTATATATTTGTAGATGATGATGATCTCGTTTTGCGTCAGGAAGTAGCTTGGCATCACGTCGCGCGAGCTGCTGATCCCGTCGGCGAGCTCCTGAAGCGAGAGATTGTTGATCGGCGGCGCGTTTAGGGCGCGCTCGTAGTAAGCGCCCGAGGTGCGGTTAAATTCTTTATACTTTACGATCAGCGAGCCCTCGCCCTTTTCGCCGTGGCACTTATCACAGCC
The DNA here is from genome assembly GCA_963530195.1 of uncultured Campylobacter sp. Lineage (GTDB taxonomy): Bacteria > Campylobacterota > Campylobacteria > Campylobacterales > Campylobacteraceae > Campylobacter_B. Next base: position 16,465 of record CAUSCW010000017.1, on the reverse strand, counting down.
CACGCCGCGCGGGTTTTTGTACAGCATCGCGCCGTACTCCTCGTCGGTGATGAAGCTCTCGGCTTGTGCGCCGCGAGGTAGAAAAAATATGGTCGCGATTAAAAATAGCGCTAAAAATATGAAATTTCGCATCTTCTCGTTTCGAATTTTTGGCGCAATAATATAAAAAATGTGCTTAAATTTCATAACGTCGCTATCTTTTCGATCCCCTCAAAATAAAAGACATTTAACTCGTCCTGCCTGCGGTAGAGGAATTTTAGTCCGTGCGCCTTGGCGATGTTATCGACGATGTAAAGCCCCAGACCGAAGCTTTGCTTGGCGTTCGTGCCCTTGACGAAGGCCTCTTTGTAGTAGCTAAAGTCCTTCTGCAGCGGCTCGCCGAGCGTTATGAAGTCCATCGTTTCGGCATTTAGGCGGATTAAAATTTTACCGTCTACGGCGTATTTGACGGCGTTGTCGATTAAATTTTTCACCGCGACGCAAAAGAGCTTCAGATCGACGTTTAGGCTCAGGCCTAGCGGATTTTGCAGCGTGACGCAGCCGGGCTCGATCATCGCGATGCCGAGCGCTTCTTTTAAAATTTCATCCATTGAAAAAATTCCGCGTTCGACTAGTGCCGTTCCCGCAGTCGCGCGCTCGACCGCCGCAAATTCGTTGATTAGGCTCTCCAGCCGCTCAAAGACCGAGATGAGGCGCTCTTGATTTTTGCCGTGCTCGATCATCTCGACAGCGATGCGACCCTTTGTGATGGGAGTTTTAAGCTCGTGCATTATGTTTCGCAAAAACAGATGGCGCGATTCGTTAAGCTTATTTATCTGCGTGACCGCCTCGTAAAATGCGTGCGAAACCTCGGAAATTTCGTCGTTTCCCGCGCTTACGTCCTTGATCTGAAGATCGCCTTTAGCAAATTTATCGATCTGGCGCTTAAGCTTGCGAAGAGGGCGAATTTTGCGGATGATGAAAATATACGCAAGCAGGATGATCACCAAAATGACGCCGTAGATCGCTTTGAAAATATCGTAGCGGTAGGGCTGATACTCCTTGTCGTTTAAAAGCCGCGTCTCGCCAGCGTGCGTGATTTTTAAGTAGTGCTTGCGTTTAAAAAGCAGGATGTCCGCAGAGCCGATGTCTGCGGAGATGCTGTCTAAAATTTCAGCTCCCGCTATGATCTCATCGCGCCTAGCTTCATCGCGGATGGTCGAAAACTCGAAATTTGCGACCTGCCGTTCGTATTCGACATCGCTGATTAGCTTGCTCATCTGATATAGGTTCGCGCGCGCAACGATGGAGTACTTGGAGTTTAGCTCGCGGGTGTAGTTTTGCTGATCGTAGCCGATGAGCCAGAGTAGAGCGAGCGAAACGCCCACGGCGGCGAGCGTGAAGATGAACGTGATGGTGTAAAAAATCGACGATCTTACTTTCATTAAATTTATATGATCCTTAAATTTTTAAAATTTCAAAGCTTTTAAGCTGCTGGCTTACTTTGCTTTGGCGCACGAACCCGTCCGACTTCGGATTTGTGGCATATCCTAAATACGCAATACGTTTATACTTCCTAAATCTAGCTATTGCAAATTTTATAAAGATTTTAAAAATTTTGCTATTTCTATCATTGAAAATTTTACAAAATTTCACTGCTTAAACACATAAATTCAAATAAATTTATTTTAAATTTAATGTGCAGCCCTTAAAACCAAAGCTAAATTTTAAAATTTCAGATCCGCGCCAAGTTTCGCCCCACGTCCTCAAAAAATTTCAAATTTCTTAAATAGCTCGGGTTCATCCTGCACGATGCCCCGCTCTATGAGGCTTGCTACGACTTCGCGGCTACAGAGCGTCTCCTGCGGCCACCTGCGCGTATAGCCCTCCCACTCGTGCTTGCTCGTAGCGTCGATGCAGATACGATCATTCTGCATCACAAACACGTCGCGCAGCGCATCGATGCTATTTGCGATGCGCCAAACGCTCATATAGAGGTTGTTCGCATCATTCCCCGCATCGGTAAAAATCAAAATTTTAAAATGCTCGCTAAATTTCAAAAGCCGCCGCCAGCTCCGCTCCACGAGCTCTTTTTTGTCTATGTTTATCAGCACGAGCGGGTTCTTCGTATCGCAAAAGTGCTGCTTAAGCGCCAAAATAGCGGGCTCTTCGCTCTGAAATTTCGCTAGAAGCTCCTCATCGCTTAAAATTTGCGGCGCCTGCGAGCTTAAATCCGCCGTCGCATCGATGCCGAGCTTGCCGCCGAAGCAGGAGTTCGGGCTTGCGTGGTCGAGCTGATCGCACACACCCTCGCTAAAAACGAGGCTGCGCGCGCCCAGGCGGTTTAAGACATACTTCGTAAGCGCCTCGTACTCATCTAAGCTCGGCGCGTCTTGCGGCACGAAAATGGCGTGTTTTACGAAGCTCATCTGCCCCACGCCCCAAAACGCGTGCATGATCTGTTTGGCCGCAGCAGGGTAGCGCACGGCGATCTTAGCCAAAATCAGATTGTGAAATACGCCGTTTTCGGGCATTTTATAATCGATCAAATCGGGCGCGCTAGTGCGAAATAGTGGCAAAAAGATCCGCTCGGTCGCATACCCCATAAATTTATCCTCAAGCGGCGGCTTGCCCACGACGGTAGCGTGAAATACGGGCGCGCGCTTGTGCGTGATCGCGCTAACCTCCATCACCGGGAATGGCTCTACCGGCGTGTAATATCCGGTATGATCGCCGAAAGGTCCCTCCAGCTCGCTTACTGCGGGATCGACAAAGCCCTCGATCACGTAGTCCGCATCGGCGGGAACGTAAATTTCATTCGTAAGCGATTTTACGAGGCGAGCGGGGCTGCGGCGGATGAAGCCGTAAAGCAGCAGCTCAAAAATCCCCTTCGGTAGCGGCGCCTGTCCGCACCAGATATAGAGCGGATCGCCGCCGATCGCCACGGATACGGGCATCTTGCGCCCCGCTTTGCGGTATTCGTCAAAAAAGCCCGCGCCGTCTTTATGGATCTGCCAGTGCATCCCCAAGCGGTCGCGCCCGTAAATTTGCAGACGGTACATGCCGAGATTTTGCGTTTGCGAGTTCAGATCCTTCGTATAAACCTGCCCCATCGTGATGAACGCGCCACCGTCACCCTCCCAGGTCTTAAGCACAGGAAGCTCGCCAAGATCGACGTCAGCGCCCAGATGCGCGACCTGCTGGCACTCTCCGCGACCGCTAAGACGCTTTACAAAAATTTTACGCAGCGAGATTAAGTGCGCTAAAAAATCAAGCTTTTCACCGAAGCTTTGCGGACGCTTCGGCTTTAGCAGACTCTCGATCTCGGCGGCGATCTCGTCAGGTTCGCGGCCAAGGATTAAATTTAACGCCTCGAAGGAGCCGAAAATATTGGTTAGCACAGGCGGCATCCGTTTGCCCTGAGCATTTCGCACGTTCGTAAAAAGCAGCGCCTGCGAGTGCTCTCTTTTTACCTCGATATAGCTTGCGTGCGCGATCTCAAGCTCGGTGCCGATCTGCTCCTTTACCTCGCGCAATAGCCCGTTTTCATAAAGCCTCTTTAGCCAAAAATTTCCGTTTAAAATTTCATTAAAGCTCTGCATCCGCTGCCTTTAAAAAAATAGATTTTTTTCTTGCGGTTTTTGATTTAGAAGCTGCACGATCGCGCCCTTTTCCGCAAAAACCAGCGCGTAGTGAAACTCCGGCAGGCTCTTTAGAGCGCTTAGCTTATTGAAGCGAAAGTCGATTTTAACGCCCTCTAGGCGATCCTCCCAGCTAGCGCAGACGATAATTTTTTCGCGGAATTTTGCCCGCAAAAACTCCGCCTCGCGCGCAAAAAGTTCAGGATCGCTCTCGGCGATAAAGGCGCGGTAGCTGCCGCCGAGCGAGCTTACGTTAAAAAATCTATCCACAAAAATCGGTTCAAAATGGCCGAATGCGCTTAAGCTTTGAAATTTAAAAGGTATGTTTTTGCGCGAGAGATACTCGATCACGCCGCATAGCTCGGGCAAAAACAGCTGCGGAAAAATTAAGTTTGAATAATAAAACCCGCCGAAAACGAAGCTGCTGTAAAATATCGAGCCGCCGTAAAGCAGCCTAAAATCGTCGCTCGCAGGGATCGTGACAGGCGAGATACCGAGGCTTTGCAAAAGATCGCCGTCGGTAGTGAAGTAGGTATTTTTCTCTTTGGCGTTCAGCAAGCTGATGAAAAGCTCGCCCTTGCTGCGCGGCGCAAACATCAAATTTTTCGGCACGCTCGTGTAGCGCAGGATCTCGCTTTGCACCTCGTTTATCAGCACGAAGCCGTGCCGCCACGTCTCGCCCAAAAATTTTATCAGTCGCACTAGCGCCGAGCATAAATTTTCGACCTTTATAAAGGCGATCTCGTCGTTAAGCGGCTTGAAATTGTTATCGAAAATGATCGCATACGCGCCGTTATCGATCGCGGTGCGCACGTCGCGCTCGTTTGCGCCGAGTGCGATGAAAGCGCCCTTTTTTGCGACCTTTGCGGGCTCTATCGCAAAGCTCTCGACCGCAGAGATCGCGGGATTATTTAGCATCGTTCCGTTTACGATGCGGGTTAAATTTAATAAATTTACCATTACGATTTCCCTGCGGCGGAGCTTTTGGCAGGCGCGCTCTTTGCGGCGCGGCGCGACTGTTTCGCAGTAGATGCGGAACTTGCGCCGGACGCGGCGACGTCTTTTGCGACGATTACAACAGCAGGCGCAGAAGTATTTTTTGCGATGCGGCGAGATTTTACGTTCTGAGAGGCACTTTTAGCCGGTATCGCTTTTGCGCTTGGCGCGGAAATTTTATTTTGCACGGCGTTTTTCAAGAATGCAGATTTGGCTACGGACGGAGATTTTGCTACAGATACAGAAGCTGCGCTTGCCGCGATACTTTTAGCGGTCGATGCGGTTTTTGCGATAGGTACAGGTTTTTTAGCCAGCGGAGATTTTTTTACGGGCGCGCTTTTTGTCGCTGCATTTTTTTTAGCATGGGCGTTTTTGGAAAATGAGGTGTCCTTTTTAATGCTCGCGCTAGAAAGACCTGCCGTGCGCTTTCTACGCGACGAGGCGCTTGCTTTAGAGCTCTCGCCATCCGCGCTCGCATATTTTTTCGTGCGCTCGCCTGTAAATTTATCGGTGCGTGAAAATGAGCGCACGACCGCATGCGCGCCGAGCTTTGCACATTTTAAAGCGGCGAACTTCGACAGCTCGCAAATGCCGAGCGTTAAAATTTTACGCGCCGCAAATTTTAAAGCAACCCCTGCGCCGAGCTTTAGCGCCAAAGGCGTGGCGCATACAAGCCCGCCCGCGCCGATCTTTGCGGCGAGGGAGGAGCTGCGGTAAAACTTTAAAATTTTATCCGAAGCGCTGCTTTTTTGCGCACAGAGCCCAGCCGCGCCGTAGATAGCGAGCTTCGAAGCCTTGCGCGCTAAAGCCTTCATTGCTAACCTACGATCGCGCCGTTTTTTACGGGCGCGAGAGTGCTAAGCAGCGTAAGACTGCCGTCCTCGGCGCTTAAAATCATACCCTCGCTGCTATGTTTAAAAATTTTAGCGGGTTTTAAATTTGCCAGCACGCAGATCTGCTTGCCGATGAGCGCGGCAGGATCGTAAAATTTCGCGATACCGCTGATGATTTGACGCGGCCTCTCCTCGCCCAAATCGATCATAAATTGCAACAACTTCTCGCTGCCCTCTATGTTTTCGCACTCCAAAATCGTGCCGACTTTTATAACGCATTTTTTAAAATCGTCGATTTTAATCTGCGCTTCAGATGCCGCGCTTTTGGCTTCTTGCGCCGTAGCGTCTGAACCGGAAGCGTTTGGGTTTAAGCTTGGCACGCCTTTTGCCGCGGCGTCTGTACCCGAACAGCTTGTAGAATTGACAGCGCCATCCAGTCTATCGTAATCCGCCTTCGGCATCAGCTCGTGATCGATCTTGGTAAAAAGCGGCTCGCACGGCTTAGCCTTAAAATCTAAAATTTCGCCGCGAACCACTAACTTCTCATAAAGCGGCGTGGATATTTCAAAACCTAGCGTGTCTGCGATACGTGCTGCCGTCTTCGGCATCGCGGGACTTAGCAGTACGGCGACTTTAGCCAAAATGTTTGCAACCAATGCGACGAGAGCCAGCGCCTTGGCCTGCTCGCCGTTTTTCATCAAATTCCACGGCTCGTATTTCGCAATCGAAGCGTTTGCGAGCGCAAGCGCCCTCCAAAGCTCCTCCAAATATCTATTGGTAGCGACCTCCTCAAGCGCGCTAAGTGCGGCGCTCAGATAGGAGTTTGCTTCCTCGATCTCGGCGGTGAAAAATTTCATCACGTCTTTAGAATTTATGACGTAATCCCAGTATTTTGCGCTCATGCCGACGATGCGGCTGAGTAGATTTCCAAGCTCATTGGCAAGCTCGGAATTTACGCGGTTTATAATCGCTTTTTGCGAAAAATCGCCGTCTTGGCCGAACGGCACCTCGCGCAATAAGAAATACCTAAACTGCTCCAGCCCGTAGGCGTTTGCGACCTCGCGCGGATCCACGACATTGCCCAGGCTCTTGCTCATCTTTTTGCCGTCGCGCGTCCACCAGCCGTGAGCTGCGATGCTGCGTGGCATATTTAGTCCCAGGCTCATCAAAAACGCAGGCCAATAAACGGCGTGAAAGCGCAAAATATCCTTGCCCACGATATGCAGCGCGTCGCTCCAATACTCCATCCGCTCGCCGCTCGCGCAAAATCCAAGCGAGCTAAGATAATCCATTAGCGCGTCCAGCCAGACGTAAATCACGTGTTTCGGATCGTTTAGCTCAGGCGGAATTTTAACGCCCCAATCAAAGCCCGTTCGCGTGATCGAAAGATCCTTCAGACCGCCTTTTACGAAGCTTACGACCTCGTTTTTTTTGCCTAGGGGCAGGATGCACTTTTCGTCCTCATACCATTTTAAAAGTCTGTCTGCATAGGCGCTAAGTCTGAAAAAATAGCTCTCCTCTTTTAAAATTTTAGTCTTTTTGCCGCAGTCTGGGCAATACTCGCCGTCGATCAGCTGAGCGGAAGGGAAAAAACTCTCGCAGCTTACGCAGTAGTTGCCCTCGTATTCGCCCTTATAAATGTCGCCCTTTTCATACATCTTGCGAAATACGTTTTGCACCGCCGCCTCGTGCGCGGCATCGGTAGTGCGTGAAAACATATCGTAGCTGATGTCAAACTCGTCCCACAGGTCTTTAAATTTAGCGCTTACGCCGTCTGCGTACTGCTTTGGGCTCTGGCCGTGCTTGGCTGCGGCCTCCTCGATCTTTTGGCCGTGCTCGTCGGTGCCCGTTTTAAAAAACACCTCGTGTCCTTGCAGGCGGTAAAATCTAGCCATCGTATCGGCGATGATCGTCGTATATGCGTGACCGATGTGCGGGACGTCGTTTACGTAATAAATCGGCGTCATTATGTATTTTTTCATTATTCTCCTTAAATGTGTAGGATTATCCTACTGCCCTCCGGGACCGGTATTGGAAACCAAAGTATAATTTACGTATCCGGTCTCGGGTTGGATGGTAATAAGGGCATGCTCGCCCGCATCATTGGTAAGTGTAATTACGCACTGCTCAACAAAAAGCCTATCATACGGCACTACAGAATTAGCAAGCTGCCCCATAGGGCGACCATAAGAATCAAAAGAGATAGTATGATTGTTTCCATTACCGCAATTAGTAAATTCTATATTTCTTATATTATATGTTGCTTCTAAATTTAGCTTTTTATTCATTCTTGCACCATCAGTATTGGCAGGTTGCCTAGCAAAGCCCGAAGTAAGCAGTTTGTTAGGATTTTGCGGATCAGCTGCAATAGTATTTAGATTATTCGGTTGTCCGTTTGAACCTGGGAAAGCTCCGTTATCCCAATATATGTTATATCGCCATCCTGCTGCAGAGCCTGGCGCTCCTTGATTGGTAAACTGAATCCTCCATAATCTCTTAAACCAATCCGGGTCATTAGGATCGAATTTGTTATCATTCATAGCCAACTGCTGAGTATAGCGGATATGAGCAGCTACTTGATCTGCCGCCTCCACAAGGCTATTTCGATTAATTTGAGGCACCGCCACCGCCGCTAGAATTCCAACCACCACGATGATGAAAATCAGCTCTATCATAGTAAATGCTTTTTTCATAATTTTTACCTTTCATAAAAATTTTGTTTATATTTTAACATAAAATTTCGCAATTCGCACGCCTCGCTTGTAAATATCTATATTTTGTATCGAATTTTTATGATCTGAGACATATTCCGGCTCATCCGCGTAGATAAAAGCGCCGCTTCCGCTAGGCAGTCCGTAAAATTTCAGGCGCAGGCAGAGCCTCTCGTCTTCGCAGCTTACGCTTTTTACTCCGCGATTTTTTAACTCACTTGCCAGCTGCCTAGCTACGTCAAATTTATAGATAAAATGCCGCTGCGGTTTGTTTGCGAACATCGCCTCATACATCACGTCACTAAAAATCACTGCAAAATAGCTCACCGCTAAGCTTACCAGCGTCACACCCACGGCGATCTTGTGAAAGGTGCGAAATTTAGGCAATCTAACGCGGTACGAATTAAACAAAACCCGAATAATCAAAGGCGTAGCGATGACGCAATACGGCAGCATCATCTCAAGCGGCACGCGTTGTCTTAGCGAAAAAAGCATCGTCAGACAAAGCGCGCTCGTGGCGATGAACCACAGCAGGCTTTTTTCTTCTTTGATCCAAATTCTATAGATCGTGTAGATGAAAAATAAAAACACTAAAGGCGAAAACGCGCCCGCAAAAACGCCCACGGTGTCTAAAAAATACCCCTTCGGCTTGCCCTCAGAGCTTACGTCGTAAAAGATCACGCTGAAGCTAAATAGCGCTATGCAAAGCAGCAAAAGATCCTTTTTGCGCGTATAAAGCGCCCAAATTCCAAAGCCGACGTAGAGCATAAAAAACGCTTTATCGATCAGGGCGCAAACGGACAGAAGGACGAAAAGCGCAATATTGTATTCGCTCTTTGCAAAATAGATCGCCAGCAGCGTGAAAAAAACGATGATGCCTGCGGGATTTAGCAAGATCGCGCTACTCATCGACGCAGGAAGTGCCATAAATAGCGCCGTAGCGACCACTCTGTCGAAGCGACGCTTTAGAATAAATTTTGAAATTTTATAGATCATCGCGGCGTTTGCGAAATGGATCAAAATAAACGGCACGCGCAGGGCGTAGTCGTTGCGCCCGAAAATTTCGCAGCTTAAATTTGCGATTAGCGAAACGAGGGATTTTTTCTCATAAAAAATTTCGGCCTCGTAGTAGCTGATGCTTAAATTTGAGGTCGCATAAAGCAAAAATATGCCCTGAAACAGGCACATTACGGAGATTACGAAAATTTCGTTTTGATAAAGCTTCTTCACTCTCATCCTTGCTACGGGCACTTTAAATTTACGACCTAAATTTTACGGCCGGAATTTTATAAAATTTAAGCCGCCGAATCTTTTAAAATTTAGCCGCTAAATTTAACCGCGCGCCGCTTCATTCCTCTATCGTATAATTTTCCCAAAAGAAATTTATCCACTCATCCGTCTTTGAAATTTTAAAATCGGGCTGGATAAGCGCCTTAGGTTTGTAAAAAATCACCGCGGTTTTAAGCTCTATTTGCGGGAATTTCTCCAGCAGCACGCGCTTGATCTCGACCATGCTGTCGCCGCTGTCGATGATATCGTCCACCAGCAGCACGCGCTTATAAAGCTCCAGATCGGGCACGTTGAAAACGTCGATGGTGTCGAGCTTTTTGGTATCTGCGTAGTGGATGGAATTTATCGAAAATATCGTACGCATATCAAGCGCGTTGGCTAGTGCATGACCGAATGTGAGCCCGCCTCTAGCGATCGCCACGATTGCATCGGGCATAAATTCGTCCCTAACTTGCTTTGCTATAACTCTTGCGTCGCGATCCATCTCGTCAAAACTATAAAATCTCATATCTTTCCTTAAAATTTAATGCATTAAAAATACTAAAACGCTAATCGCGCCAAGCGTCAAAACGCCGAAATTTAAATCTTTTATCCTGCGCTGAGCGAGTCTAACTACGATATAAGCGATAAAGCCGAAGCTTAAGCCGTTGGTGATCGAGTAGGTAAAAGGCATCAAAAATACTATAAAAAACGCAGGGATTAAAATTCCAGCGTCGCTATAATCGATCTTGCCAAGCTCGCTAAACATCAAAACCCCGACCATTACGAGGATTGGATAAATCGCATTTGCCGGAATCGCCTTAAATAGCGGCAACATAAACAGCGTCAGCACGAAAAACATAGCGCAAAATACCGCGGTAAGCCCCGTGCGGCCGCCCGCTTCCACGCCGCTGGCGCTCTCGGCAAATGCAGTGACCGTGCTCGTGCCAATAACGGCGCCCGCAACGCTACCTATTGCATCGGAGGTTAAATTTCTAGATAATTTTTTCATGCCGTCTTTGCTGTTCTCTCCAAAAAGCCCCGCGCGGTTTCCTACGCCGGTTAGAGTGCCGATGCTATCAAATAGATGCGTGACGAAAAATGTGATTATAAAAGGCACGAACGCGAGCTTTAGCGCTCCGGGGATATCTAGCTTAGCAAATATCGGCGTTATGCCGCTTGGCGCGCTTACTATGCCATGCGGTGCGGGCGAAATTCCCGCCACCCATGCAACGCACGAAGTAATCAAAATGCTTAAGATAAACGCCGCCTTGATTCTAAGCACGAAGAGCACCAGCACTACCGCTAAGCCTAAAATCCCAAGCAAAACGTTTAGATCTTTTAAATTTCCTAAAGTTACTAGCGTCGCCTGACTAGGCGCGATGACGCCCATCTGCTTAAGTCCGATGAAGCAGATAAAAGCGCCGATACCCGCGCTTATGGCGCGACGCAGATCAAGTGGGATAGATTTGATAACCCAAACGCGAAAATTGGTAAACGAAAGCACGGTAAAAAGCGCCCCGCTTATCGCTACGATACCAAGTGCGCTCTGCCATGGCATCTTCGCATCCACGCACAACGCAAAGGTAAAATACGCATTTAGCCCCATGCCGACGCTAAGCGCTACGGGGGTATTTGCAAAAAGCCCGTTAAATAGCGTCGCGATTATCGTAATAAGCGCGGTTGCCGTAACCAGTGCATCAAACGGCATGCCTGCGATGCTCATAATATTAGCGTTTACCGGCACGATGTAAATCATCGCCAAAAACGTAGTAAGCCCCGCAATAAGCTCCTGTTTTACCGACGTTTTTGCCGCGGCGAGATGAAAGAATTTCTCCACTTGCTCCTCCTTTAGAATTTATTCGTAAATTTCGATCTGATTATACAAGCTGTCACGCTCTACGGGCACAAAGCCCGCCGTGCTGATCATATCGATAAAATCGCGCTTGCTCTGCCCTTTTTTGCTACCGGCGCCGGCGCTGCTTTGAATGCTTTCGTTCTCGATCGTGCCGTCAAGATCGTCCGCACCGAAATCCTGCGCCACAAGGGCTAAGCTTAGCGTCGAGGTCGCCCAATACGCCTTGATATGCGCGACGTTGTCGAGTAAAATTCTACTAATCGCGATCGTTTTTAAAATTTCGACCGAGCCCAAAAAGCCCTTTACGTCCAGGTAGTTGTTCTCGCGCTGATACACGAGCGGGATGAAGGCGTTGAAACCGCCGCCGTTAGCGCGAGCTAGGCTCTCATCTTGCAGCGCGCGGATACGCAAGATGTGATCGATGCGGTGAGCGCGGCTTTCGATATGACCAAAGAGCATCGTGGCGTTACTCTGGCGCCCGCGTGCATGCCACAGCGAGTGGATACGTAGCCACTGCTCGCTTGAGACCTTGCCTTTGCAAATTTTATCCCTGATCTGTTCATCAAAAATTTCGGCGCCGCCCCCGGGCATCGAATCCACGCCGCTTTGCATCATCAGCTCTATCGTCTCTTCGTAGCTCATCTTCCACTTTCGCCGCCAGTAATCGATCTCCGCCGCGGTCATCGCCTTGATGTGCAGAAGCGGATATTTTTGCTTTATCGCTTTGAAAATTCCCAAATATTGCTGCGGCGTAACGAATGGATTGTGCGAGCTTACGATATGAATCTCCTTCGTGCCGCGCGCTACCGTCTCGTCCACGATACGCATGATCTCATCGTCGCTCATCGTATAGGCGTTTTCGTTCTTGCGGTGCGCCGAAAATGCGCAAAATTTACAGGTATCTGCGCATAAATTCGAAGGATTGATATGACGATTTGCGTTGAAATAGACGTTTTTACCGTTTTTTTCTTTGCGAATAGCAAAGGCGAATTTGCCCAGATCGAAAAGATCCAAATCCCATAATTTCACGCCGTCTTCGTAATTTAATCTCTCGCCGCTTTGTAGTTTTTCTAAAATTTCCATCGATTTCCCAAGCCAAATTTTGTGCTAATTATATAATTTTTTGCTTACAAAACGGATAAGCGGACTAAATTTAGAGCCGAATTTCGTTAATTTAAAATAGCGTAGTAAAATGGGCGCCAAATTTTAAACAAGGAAAGCAAAATGTGTGGAATCGTAGGCTACATAGGAAATGCCGAAAAGAAAAAAATCATAATAAACGGACTGAAGGAACTCGAGTATCGTGGATACGACAGCGCTGGGCTTGCCGTGATGGATGAGAGTGCGAATATAAAGTATTTCAAAGCGGTCGGCAAGCTAAATAATCTCGAAGAAAAGATGAAAGATTTCACTTCGCAAGGCTTTGGCGTTGCGATCGGGCATACTCGCTGGGCGACGCACGGAAAGCCCACCGAGCTTAACGCGCATCCGCATTTTGGAGATTTTAGCTTCGTCGTACATAACGGCATCATCGAAAACTACATCGAGCTAAAGGACGAGCTCGAAGCGGACGGCGTGAAATTTTTAAGCCAGACCGATACCGAAGTGATCGTGCATCTTTTTGAGAAAAATTTCAAGGCTAGTAACGACGCATTTAAGGCATATGAAGCCACAATTAAACGACTAAAAGGCGCATACGCTACGCTTTTAATCACGAAAGCAGCACCCGGCGAAATTTTCTTTGCTAAAAACGCAGCACCGCTGATCGTCGCAAAAAACGATAAAAACGAAATTTTCTTTAGCTCCTCAGACGCCCCCCTCATCGGGCTTGCAAATACGGCTGCGTATCTGGACGATCAAATTTACGGCGTCGCAAAGCTCGGGCAAATAGACGTTTTTAAAAACTCTAAACCGCATAATTGCGCCTTTAGTGAACTTCCGAAGGACAAAGGCTACGCGCAAAAAGAGGGCTTTAGATTTTTTATGGAAAAAGAAATTTACGAGCAAGCGCAAGTCGTAACTGAAGCGATGATGGGGCGCGTGATCAAGGGCGGTAAGATAAAATTTGACGAGCTTGACGCGGCGATGTTTGAGGGCATCGACGAGGTAGTCTTATGCGCCTGCGGTACGAGCTATCACGCCGCGCTCGTAAGCTCATATCTTTTCGAGCGCATCGCTAAAATCCGTACAAAAGTGGAAGTCGCCAGCGAATTCCGCTACAAGGAGCCGTTTTTGAACAAGAATTCCTTATTTATCGTGATCTCGCAAAGTGGCGAGACCGCCGACACCTTAGAGGCGCTGCATATCGCTAAAAAAGCCGGTCTTAGGACGCTTGCGATCTGCAACGTCGATAACAGCTCGATCGTGCGCATGGCAGGCAGCGTGATCCTCACCCGCGCAGGCATCGAAAAGGGCGTGGCATCTACGAAGGCTTTTGCGACGCAGGTAATGGTGCTATGGATGTTCGTCGTGTATCTTGCTAATCTGCGCGAAGTCATCTCGGCGCGCACGAATTCCGCTGAAATTTCAGCGATGCTTCATATCCCGCAAATTTTAAAGATCAAAGACGGCTTGCAGGATAAAATTTACCGCATGAGTAAGCACTATCTGCACGGACACGGCTTTTTCTTTATCGGGCGTGATATTTTCTATCCGCTCGCTCTTGAGGGCGCACTCAAGCTCAAAGAGATCTCCTATCTGCACGCAGAGGGCTATCCAAGCGGCGAGATGAAGCACGGACCGATCGCTCTTGCGGATTCTAATCTCTTTACGGTTGCACTAATGCCAAAGCATTTGCTCTACGAAAAAACGAAAAGCAATGTCGAGGAGCTTGCCGCGCGCGATGCGTATATTTTAGCTATCAGCCCGGAAGAGCCCGAGATCGCGGATGATTTTATCAAAACAAGCGAGCAGAACCACGCGATGAGCGAGTTTTTTGAGATGATGATAATTTTACAAATTCTAGCTCTTGAAATCTCCGTGCGGCTCGGCAACGACGTGGATATGCCGCGAAATTTAGCCAAAAGCGTCACCGTAGAATAATCGTTTTTTAAGTTCATTTTGACTAATATTTCTCATTAAAAAATCGGGGAATGTTAGTATATGAGACTTATCGGATTTATTAGAGGTGAAAATGTCATAGTCGCCACGGGCGGGGTCGAGTATAGCTACGAAATGCTAGGCGAGCGCGATCCTAGCCTAACCGACGGCGATGAGGTAAGCTTCGACACGCTAGCATCCAGCGCGATAAATATAAAGCGCGTCGAGGGCTCTAAATCCAAAGACCGCGTAGCGCAAAAAGTAACCCCACAGCCAAAAGAATCTGCAAAGCAAAACGATGAAATTTTTGGCGATAAGGATTTTAGAGAAGACAATATATCCGAAGCGCCATCCTTTCAAAGCTCCGCCGAAAATATCGCAGAGGATAGATCCGCCGCAAAAGTAACAAAAATCGCGAAAAAATTTAAAAATTTCAAACTTCCTCGCAAAGCCAAGCCCGCGAGTGCAAAAAAACCGAAATTCTTTGGATTTGAGTTCGTCCAAACAGACGACCTACGCACTACGCAAAGCGTCGAGAGTAAAATTTATACTTCATCTATCCGCAAGGAAGGGCTTAAATCCATAATCCTGCCTATAGTGCCGATAATCATTATTTTGATATTCCGCTCGCAAATTGCAAGCATATTTCTATCTTTTTCACAGATCGAAGCTTACGTTAATCAAGATACGGTTTATATGGTAATGGATCTGCTGATTTTCCTTAGTTTTGCGCTATTTTATCTGCTGCCACTTAACCGCGCGATAAACCTACTCTCCATAGCGACGCACGATCAATACCCAATGCGTCAAATGGCGAATTACAACGTCTTTATTATCCTGTGCGTCATCTCTACGATCCTGCAGGATAAGAGCCTGGGGCTGGATGAGTTCGAGCAGTTTTTCATCTGCGGCGTGATCGGACTTGGGCTCATTTCGTTTTATTATAAGTTCAAGGCTTTTGCATTTATGTTTTTCAAAACCGCAGGCTCGATCCTATTTGCTCCTGCGCTGCTCGTGGAGTTCGCGGCGATTATTTTCATCGGCATCGGCGACCGCTATACTGGCGCGTCGATGAAATTTATGGAGCTTACAGGGCTATTCTTTGCGAGCACGGCGTGGAGATACATCATAATTTTTATCGTTATGTCGCCGCTTTATTTCCTTGGATTTTGTATGCTAAGGCGAATCAAAAAATAATTTTAAAAAATTTTGCTGCAAATCTCGCTATGATGAAATTTTACTACGATAGAATTCCACTCAAAATTTCATCGCAAAATTTAGCACTAAGACAGAATTTAGCAGGGATTTGAACTTTATCAAAGTAAAATTCTACCGCATTAAAATTTTATCGCAATAAAATTCCATAATTTTAGCGCAGATCGTACGCCCTAAAGCAATATATGTGTTTTATACGCGTTAATGCACGCTTACAAAAATACACCAATACTGCGAATTCCGATACAATATCCCTCTTTTATTTGACAAAAGCCATAGCAATTTTACATCGCGTCTGTAAAATCCTACCGCTAAATTCCATCTTTAAATCTCGCGCGCTCAGCGCATATCAAAGCAGAATTTTATCCACGCAATTCGGCGCGAAATTCAAAGCTAAATTTCACATCGCATTCTACGGCGAAATTCCAAGACATAGCTATATCATAATAAAATTTTGCCGAAATAAAATTCTAATCGATACGAAAGCCTAAGCGCGGATTTAAATCAAATTTAAAGTTATGGGCTCTGCACTCCGCAGCTCTTAAAATTTCACTGCCAAAATTTTGTCGCGTTTAAATTTAACCGCGCGCGCCGTATTAAAATCCCGTCCACTGCCGCGGCTAAATTTAACTATCGCGCTAAATTCCGCGCCCTCGCCCACCGAAATTTAATCTTGCGCCCCGCTTCGTGCGGCGTAGAATTCACGCCTAAACTCCGCAAACCGCCCTTGCATGATCGCCTCTCTCATATCCGCAGCAAGGCGCAGGTAGTAGTGCAGATTGTGAATGCTCGCGAGGCGGTAAAAGCTAAGCTCGCGCGCGCGAAATAGATGATTTAGATAGCCGCGACTGAAGCGCTTGCACGTGTAGCAGTCGCAGTGCGGATCGATCGGATCGTGATCGCTGATAAAGCCCGCGTTTTTGA
>CAUSCW010000016.1:0-35863 GCA_963530195.1 uncultured Campylobacter sp. | reverse complement strand
GCATCGTCGTTTTCTTGTTGATATTTTTCAAACAGAGCCTGATATCTTTGCGATTTCGCCGGATCATTTGAATAAATTCCCACTAGAAAATAGCACGCCTCTGCAAATCGCAACTCGCACGATCGCTCAAAGTATTGCGCGCCCGCCTCCTTGTCATTGTCGTCAAAATACGCGACGTAACCGAACATAAAGCAGCCTTCGCCGTTACCGAGCTTGCATGCTTTTTTATACAGTTTTCTGCCCTCTTGCGAATCTCTATCTTCGTAGCCTGCGAGTCTCGTGCAGCTTTCGCCGCCGTTAAGCTCGTAGCAGCCTTTTTTAAGCAGATCTTTGGCGCCATCTTGCGAAATTTTGCCATTTAATAGCAGCAGGCTCGAAAGTACGGCGCAGGCATCGCCATCCCCGCTGTCGCAATCTTCGCGAAATCTTACGGGATTTTTCATTTTTAAAGTACCGTCTTTGGTGCGAATAGAAATTTCTTTAGGATTTTTATTCGCGTCTTCGTTTGCTTGATTGATAGGAATTCGAGTTTCATTTAAAATCTCCGTGCGAAAAGGCGCTTTTATAGCTATAAAGATCGCGACTATACATACGACGACGAGAGGGAGTATTTTCGGCGTAGAGCGATTATTGCGCGGAGTGTGGAGATCTGCGTCTTTGATCGATTGCCTACTCCTTAAAGTAGCGACGGAGGGCTTGGGGCTCGGTTTTTGGCTTAAATTTACGGCCGAACCTGCGCCTGATTTTTCAGTCAAATTTATGGCGGCATCCGTATTTAGATCTGCATTAGCATCCGTCTCGCAGACATTTTCACTTGAGTTTTTTAAATTTTTGCCCCGCTTTTCTCTCAGCTCATTTATGCGTTGTATGATTTCTTCGTTATTCAAATGAAATCCTTTCTGCTCGATAAATTTTTGTTAATTGGTTAAACACCGGGCTTATCATCAAAATCGCATTAATATCAGGGGAATTATATCATCTTGTTTTGAATTTTTCAAAAAAATATGACCAAGAAAAATCTGCAAATTTAGTGTAAATGCGCTGAAAAATTCAGACGGGTTCTTGCTAGGATTATCCACAGCTAGGTTTAAATTTTATATACTTCGGACGCGCATAAATTTACAAAACTTGATAGGATTCATATCAAGTTTATTTATTCTTCTCTTGACAAGATTAGCACTCCATGATATAATCTGCCAAAATTTTCAAAAAGGACCGTATAATGGCAAAGAAAAAATTTAAGACCGAAGTGAACGATCTGCTAAATTTGATGATCCATTCGCTTTATTCAAACAAGGAGATTTTCCTGCGCGAGCTCATCTCAAACGCGAGCGACGCGCTGGATAAATTAAACTACCTAAGCCTTACGAACGACGATTACAAGGCGCTTTCGTATGTACCGCGCATTAATATAAAGATCGACAAAGAGGCCAAAACGCTAAGCATCGGCGACAACGGCATCGGTATGGACGAGGCCGAGCTCGAGAGCAATCTAGGCACTATCGCGCGCAGCGGCACGAAGGGCTTTATGGCAAGCCTTAGCGGCGATGCGGCGAAGGACAGCAACCTTATCGGGCAGTTCGGCGTCGGGTTTTATTCGGCGTTTATGGTCGCGGACCGCATCGATGTTATCAGCCGCAAGCCGCTCTCGCAGGACGCCTTTAAATGGAGCAGCGACGCGAGCAACTACATGGTCGAAAAGGCGGAGAAAGAGAGCTTTGGCACGACGATAATCCTGCATATGAAAGATGAGGAGTTTTTGGACGAATATAGGCTCGAGGGCATTATCAAAAAATACTCCAACCACATCCCCTATCCGATCTTTATGGATAAAGAAGAATACGTGCCTGCGCAAAAAGAGGGCGAGCAGGGGCATAGCGAAGTTAAAAACGTCCAGATCAACCGCGCGAGCGCGCTTTGGCAGCTTCCAAAAAGCAGCCTAAAGCCAAGCGATTACAATGAATTTTACAAGCAGATCAGCCACGATAGCGGCGATCCGCTGTTTTACATCCACACCAAGGTCGAGGGCACGCACGAGTACACGACGCTTTTTTATGTGCCTAGCAGCGAGCCTTTCGATCTATATCGCGTCGATTATCAAAGCGGCGTGAAGCTCTACGTCAAGCGCGTTTTCATCACCGACGACGCCAAAGAGCTACTGCCTAGCTATCTACGCTTCGTACGCGGCATAATGGACGTCGAGGATCTGCCGCTAAACGTAAGTCGCGAAATTTTGCAGGAAAATCGAATTTTAGCCTATGTCCGCGAGCAGAGCGTGAAAAAAATTCTATCCGAGTTGGAAAAGCTTTTGCGAAGCGATCGCGAAAAATACATAAAATTTTACGAATTATTCGGAAAGGTTTTGAAAGAGGGGCTTTACGGCTTTGGCGCAAATAAAGAGGAAATTTTAAAGCTTTGTCTTTTCAAATCGAACCTGCGAGATGGTCTCATCACGCTTAGCGAGTATAAGGAAAAAATGGGCGCGGAGCAAAAAGAGATCTATTATATCGCGGGAAACAGCGCCGTGATGCTTAAAAGCTCGCCTCTGATCGAGAAATTTAACGCCGAAGGCACGGAGGTACTGCTCTGCGACGATGAGATCGATACGATCGTGATGCCGGGCGTTTTTGAGTTTGACAAGACGCCGGTTAAAAATGCGACTTCGATCAAGCAGGAAGCTGCGAGCGACGACGCCGCGACGCCGCAAGCCAAAGAGATCGCCGCAAAGATCAAAGAAATTTTAGGCGAACGCGTCAAGGACGTTAAAATTTCATCGCGTCTAAGCGGCTCGCTTTCGTGCCTTGTTTTTGACGAGAACGACCCAGATTTTGCGACGCAGCAGTTGCTTAAGCAGATGGGAAACCGCAATCTGCCGCCAATAAAGCCGATTTTGGAGATCAACGCAGATCACGAGATCATCAAAAAGCTGCAGGCCGATAAACTGATGCTACCGCAAGTAGCCGAGATAATCTACGATCTGGCGCGCCTTAGTGAGGGGCAGGATCTGGAAAATCCGAGCGAATTTATCAAAAACGTAAACGAGCTGATCGCAAAGGCTCTATAGATTATCTAAATTTAGAGCTTCGATCCGCTAGCAAAATTCCGCGCGGCTGCATATATCTATGTAGCCGCGTTTTAAATTTAAAGAGAAATTTCTGCAGGCAAACTTCACGAGCTTTTTAAATTTTAAAATTTAAAAGCGGCGAAATTTCACCCTTTGATTTCGGTAAAATTCTATCCGGCGGCTCGGTTTGGCGTTTTGAAAATTTTGAAATTTTGATCGCTTTTATCCGCGAGTTGAGCTTGGGACGCAAGCCGAAAATATTCGTCAAATCATAAAATCATAAATCGGGCGATAAATTTCGCTATTCATTAATTTAATCTTTACAAAGTTGCGTAATTCTATTTTAAATTTCCACCTTTTTTATCGCAAACAGCGAGATTGTTTGATATAATTCATTTTATAAATATTTGTAAATCTTTATGAAAGGAGATTTCGAATGAAACTCATCAAACTAAGTTTAGCTGCGGCGGTTTGCGCATGTGCGGTATCCTCGCTAAGCGCGGCGGATAGCGTAGCCGAGGCGATCACTAACGGCAAATTCGGCGGAACGGTAAAGACCACTTACGCCAATAAAACCGTAGACAATAGAGGCGAAGCCGCTACGGGCGATAACGACTACGAGGCATTCGGCGTGGGTCTTGAGCTCGGATACGTCACCGATCCTCTTTACGGCTTTAGAATAGGGCTTGCCGGACAGGGCTGGTTGATGCCGTATCACGTAGGCTCAAGCAATAAGACCGCCTACGATAAGGAGTGGTATACTAAAGGCGCGGTATTATCGGAATTATACCTAGGATACGGCATAGGAAATACCGATATAAAGGCGGGCAGACAATATGTCGTTACTCCGCTCGTTGCGGGCAACTATACGAGGGCGTTTAAAGAGGCTTTCGAGGGCGTAGCGATATCTAACAAAGATATCCCCGATACTACATTGTGGGGTGGATGGTTTTATAAATTCCAAGGAAGGAGCAAAACCGCTATGGGCGCTCCGGCTGGCGAAGGAAAGGCTCCTTTGTTTAAAGATAGAGTGATTCTGGGTAATATGACGGGTCCTATCGCCGTAAAATTTGAAAATATTTTCTCCGCATACGTTCAAAACAAATCCTTGCCTTATACTACTTTAACCGGCGCTTACGCAGCGGTAACGGACGTAAAACCCGCTAACGCATTAAAAGACGGCGACGTTAGCTTGTATCTTGCCGAGGTAAATGTAAAAGTGCCGATAGGCGAGGTTTTAAAACTAGGATTTGATCTTAACTACAAAGGCTCGCGCGTAGACGGAGGGCTGGAGTCAAGAAGGCTTGACGGCGATATGTTCGGCGCGAGAGTCTCGGTTAGCGAGTTTTTCGGATTCGGCCTATCGTATGCCTATACGACCGTTAGCGATGATGATGCCGTTATTTTGGGCGTCGGCAACGGCCCGGGATCATACACTGCTTTGCCTATTAGAGGTCCGTTCGTCTTCACGGGATATGCGGGTATGGATACACACAAGATCGTGCTTGATTACAACTTCGGCGCTATCGGCTTGGATGGCTTCAAAACCGCGCTACACTATGTAAAAGGCGATCAGGACAGAGTGGGCGGCACGAATAATATCAATGCTAGCGGAGCTGCGGGCCAAAGAGTCGGTACCAGCATGGACGTAGAGGGCTGGGCGGTAACGGCAAACTACGCTCCTAAGGCCGTTAAGGGGCTAAGCTTGGGCGTAACCTACACTGCGCTTGAGAGGAGCGACCACTACGCTAGCGGCGTAAATAGGAAGTTCGACGAGAACGAGATATGGTTGCAAGCTTCGTATAAATTTGATCTAAGCGGCAACTAAAGTTTTAAAGAGCGGAGTATTTTCCGCTCTTTTCTTATCCGTATCATCAAGTGAGCTCGTGCTTGCTAAATTGCTTCATCCAAATTTACACAGACTTTTCAAATTTAATGAAATAAGGGCGAAATTTAGACGATAAATTTAAATGATAGATTCAGCGAAACTTAGAGAGATGAAATTTTAAATTTGCCGATCCGCTCCGCTAAATTTTAAAATTATAAAGCCTTACTATTAAATTTAACGCAGCTATTTAATCTAGTAAAATTTCAGCAGCATTTCGTAGAATAAGCGCACTGTATATCTGACATCGGCAAACTGATGTTTGTCTTTAAGCCCTTAATATAGCAGGCATTGACTGCACTCTAGCACGGCGTTGAGATATTAAAAAAAGCGATGATTTTTGCACAGCTGCCTTCTAGTAAAATTTTAAATTTGGATAAATTTTAAAGCTCGTCCGTAAAGCGTAAAAGAGATGAAAAAGGATAAAATTTTACTTGCTGGATCAAGCGAATAAAAGCGAGAAAAAATTCTACTCGGCTAAATTTAACTCGCCGCGGATCAAATTAAGCCCTAAATTTGAGCTTTAATTTAACCCGCGGCGGAGTATGAATTGAAGCGCGAATCGAAACGCTTACAATCCTCAAAGCGTTATTTCTTCGCGCTAGAAGCGTCCATAAAGGCCTGCTCTTCGGCGCTCGGTTTATACTCGTCGCCGAAAAATCCCTTCTTAGCCTTGATCTTTTCTTCCATCATCTTCTTTTCGTAAATTTTATACGTCGGTCGCCAGTACTCTAGGTAGTTGCGAAGCCCGATGCCATGCCCCGCGCTTACGTGGCAGCTCGCGCATTTTAGCTCGCGCTCGGTGCCTAGGAGCTTTTTGTAGTGCGCGTGCATGCGCTGCGCCTGCTCAGAGGTGATCTTGCTGTCGATCACGGTGGCGTGGCAGCTTGTGCAGCCGTTGTCAAACACATAGTGCTCGCGGTTTTCGCGCCTTTTATTCCAGTCGTATTTCTCAGGCTCGTCAAAGAAGTGTGAGTAGCCCTCCAACACGCCGTTTTTGGCCTTTTGATAGACGTATTTTACGATATTGTCGTGCGGTAGGTGGCAGTCGGCGCACTTAGCTTTGACGCCCGTTTTGCCCTTGCCCGAGTGGACGTCGTCTTGATAGGCGATCACCATCGGATCCATCTCGTGGCAGACGTCGCAAAATTTATCGGTGCTTGTTTTCTCAAGCGCGTAATGCACCGGCACGACGACGAAAAACCCTATAATGCCGCTTATTAAGATGATAAGCGCTAGTAATTTTTTAGAAATTCTCATGGTGTCACCCCCATCCATTGCGGCACTTCGTGCTCGTGGCATTCGGTACACATATTCGTAGATGCCTTGTGCTCGTTGTGGCATTCGTCGCAGTATAGCGTAGGACCGTCGTGGACGGAGTTGTGCGGATTGGCCTTGAGCGTATCCATAAATTTAAGCCTCAAAGCAAGCTGCTTTTTGTCGCCGTGGCAGCTGATACAGCCCTTGTCGCCGATACTTTTAAATTTAGACGGATCGCTTCCTTGATTTATGTGGCAATCGACGCAATCAAACGACAAATGCTCGTGATGAGGTTTGATTTTGTATTTTGCCCGAAGCTCATCTGAAACGACTATGTTCGTGGCGTTGGCGTCATTAGCGCTCGGCGCGCCGAACAAAGTCGCGATGATACAGCACAGAATCAATGCCGTAAAACTGAAATTTTTCATTTACAACCTTTTAGAAAACTGCCTTGCCGGTCCGCTTTCGCTACCGGCAAGGTTTTAAAGAGCTTACGCTCGGGCCTAGTTAGGCGATCTGTTCGCCCGCGATCATTCCGAAAACTATGCAGTCGGTGATCGCGACGGTGCCCAGCCTGCTCGCGCCGTGCGTACCGCCGGTGATCTCGCCGGCTGCGTAGAGGCCAGAGATCGGTTTATTCGTCTTGCTTGAGATAACCTCTGCTTTTTCGTTGATCTTTAGACCGCCCATCGTGTGGTGAGGCTTCGGCGATAGGCGGATGACGTAGAAAGGTCCCGCTTCGTTGATCTCGCTAAGCGCGCTTTCTTGCTTGCCAAACTCGTCTTTTTTCGCCTTAACGCCTTCGTTGTATTTTTTGACGCTCTCTTTTAAGGCATCCGCAGGCACGCCGTATTTACTGGCGATCTCATCTAGGCTCGCGCATTCGCCAACTACCTTACCGCCTGCCATGCCTTTAGAAATAACCTCTTCGCTTAGGTCTTTAAACGCCATTTTGGTATCGGCGAAGGTTATCGGATAGGCTTTCGGATCCTCGCGTAAAATTTTAAACTCCGCGTCCGCGCGGGTCTTGCGATCTGCAAGCTCGTTCATAAAGCGCTTACCGTTGCGCACGTCCACGGCGATACCGTATTTAAAGGTGCCTTGCTGAGTTAGGATCGGAGCGGTGCCGAAGCCCTTCTCATCAGGGCTCGCCCACGGACCGAACTGGATCCAGTCTACTTGCACCGGATACGCGCCGATCTCAAAAGCTTTTAGCAGCACGCCCGCGGTAGCTCCCGCGTGATTTGTGCTATCGACGTCATCAGGGATGCGCGGATCTTGAAGCTTGCGGAAAATTTTATCGCGGCAAAATCCACCCGCTGCGAGCACTACGCCTTTTTTGGCTTTGAGCGTCTTTTTGGTGCCGCTCGTGTTTTCAAGATCGTCGCTGTAAAGATTCGGATCAAATTTATACTCCTCGCGGATCACGACGCCCGCCACGCGATCTCCGTCCATTACGAAATCGTCAAATTTTGCGCGGCGGCGAAGCTCGCAGCCCTTATCTTTTAGCGCTTCAAATTTTTCAAGCATCGGCTGGATGTAACCAGAGCCGCTATCATTTGTAGTTAGCATCGAGCGCGCGACACTGTGCCCGCCGAAGTGCGCGCAGTGATCCATCTTAAATTGCACGCCGCTATCGATGAGGAATTTAAACGCGTCCAAGCCGCGATCGGCTAGGGTGCTTAAAAGCTCAGGGTGGTTGATGCCAAGGCCCGCCTTTAGGCAGTCGTTCATAAATAGTTCTTTGCTGTCTTTAACGCCGGTTTTTTCCTGCACGGGGTTCATCGGTACGCTCATACCGCCGCCGTTGATGACGGAGTTTCCGCCGATACGGCCCATCTTTTCGAGGATTAGCACTTTATTGCCTTTTTGCGCCGCTTTTAAGCCCGCCGCAAGCCCTGCAAAACCGCTGCCGATGATAATTACATCCCACTCTTCGTCAAATTTGATGTCCTTTGCGTCCACCGCGCTTGCTTGCGCATTTACCGCGCTAAGTGCGAGTGCACCGGCTCCTACCATACCCATTTTCAGTATATCGCGTCTCTGCATATTTGCCCCTTTACTTAGAGATTTTTTAATCTTAAAGATTAATGTCGTAATTTTATATTAAATCTTTATGTAAGTCAAATGTTATTTAGTATATAATTTAATAGCTAAAGGCTATAAAATTTCAACCGAAGGGGCAAAAAATGAGCCTGCGACATATGGAATTTGCGGTAAAAATTTCGGAGCTTAAAAGCTTTACAAAAGCGGCGAACGAACTTGGAATAGCGCAGCCGTCGCTTTCAAAGAGCATTATGCTTTTAGAAAAGGAGCTGGGGATCGAAATTTTCGATAGAAAAAACGGCCTTGAGCTTACCTATGCCGGAGAAATTTACATCGCCAGAGCGAAAAATATGCTTAGGCTCAATAAGGAGCTAAATAACGAAATCCGCGGACTTTCGTCGATCAAGACGGGCAAGCTCGTAATCGGCGCAACCTCGACCAGCTTTAAATTTATCGAAAAGATCATCGCGATGTTTTACAGCAGGTTTTCTAAAGCCGACATCAGGGTCGTGCACGCTCACTCCGAGCCTGCGCTCATCGAGATGCTAAAAAGCGGCGAGCTTGACATCGTCTATGCCGCGCACTTCGGCGAGCTTGTCGCGGAGGGGCTTGAGTGCGAGTTTATAAAAAAGCGCAGGCTTCTTCTAAGCGTCTGCTCCTCTCATCCTGCCGTTTCGCGAGCGAGTATAAATTCTACCGAGAAATACCCTAAAATCGCACTTAGCGAGTTCAAATCCGATAAATTTGCAATCAGCAGTAAAATTTTAAAAAGCGAATCGAACTTTAAAAAGATCTTTGAAAATGCGGGCTTTACGCCTCAAATTTTCTGCGACACCTCCTATCTGTATGTGGCTAACGCGATGGTCGCGGCGGGGCTTTGCGTGAGTTTCAGCTTCGCGCGGTACATTTTTGAGACGCAAAAGGACTACATCACGCTCTTTGACGTCGCGGATGAGCCGCTTTTGGACGTGTCGTTTTCGGTCGTGTATAAAAAACCCTCCAAGCTCGCAAAGGAATTTATAAAGATGATAAAAGCGGGCAAAAGCGGCGAGTAGGGCGGTCTGCGGCGCGCAGATTTAAATTTAATAATGCGCCGCAAGGGTTTAAATTTAAAAATGCACTGCATAGGTTTAAATTTAATAACTGCAAGGAGCCGTGTCAAAACCGGCTTTTAAAAATTTATCCCGCAACCTTGTTTTTTAAATTTCGGTTCGCAGCTTGCTTAGCCGAAATTTCATCTCAAATTTTATCTTGCGTTCTAATCGGTTAAATTTTATCTTGCATATGCAGACTAAATTTTATCTCGCGACGCGCTAGGCTAAATTTTCATTCGCCGAGGCTGCGTAAATTTACGGTGCTCTCTTTTATAAAATTTTATCTGCAAGCGGGCAAAGAGCGTCTATCCGGTGCTTTCGGCTCTTTGGCTACCGCTTGATTAGCTTTTCTTGTTCGCCGCCAAAACTTGCGCCAAGATCGCCGCTAGCGCGATATTGAGGCTGACGCAGAGCCCAAACAGCGCCACGGCTTTAGTGGAGCTGAAAGCGAGCGTAAAAAAAGATATTATGCTGGTTAAAGACGCGAGCGTGATGCCGAAAATTTTGTCGCTAAATGCCATCTTATCGTTGTTTGCAAAGATCATATAGTCGATCCCCACGGCGCCTGATAGGATCAGTGCAAAGATCGCAAATATATTCACGCTCACGCCGAATGCGCTAAGCAGGGCAAGTACGGCTAAATTTGACGCAAAAACGCAGATGACGATCAGCCACGCCGTTCGCGCGCCGAAAAACGCCCACAATAGCGCGAGCGCAAGGGCGTATGCGGTGCATTTCAGATACAAGGCGTTGATTTTGATCTGCGAAAACGCCTCGCTTATGGCGCTTCGCATATTTAGATGCAGCGTGCCCATCTGCGCGGCAAGCTCGCTTACGGCAGCTTTATCGCGCACGCCGCGTAAAAAAGCGATATGCGGATCGATGCTCGGCATCGCGGCAAAAAGAACGGAGCTTCTAGCTTGCTCGTAGCTTAAAATGGGTGCATCTGCGATCTTGGCAAAGTTTGTGTCCACGAGCTCGCGGCTAAGCCCGAGATTTAAAAATGCGCTTCTATCGTAGTTTGCAAAGGACTGCTTGATAAAGCTCTGCGTAACGGGATCCAAAATCGGCGCACCCGCGTATGAGTCTGCAAGACCGCGCGCTACGAGCTCTTTGGCTACCGCGCTTGCATCGTTGCCCACGATCAGATCGAAGCTGGAGCCTCCGATGCTTGCGAGCTTGGCGCTCATCGCGATCAGGTTTTTATCTAAGCTCGCGTATTCGCTGACGTCGTCCTTAAGCTCCATTTTTAAATACAAAAACGCAAGCAGTGCCGCGCAAACAAGAATGAGCGCTTTGAGGCTTAGGTTTATCTTGTAAAGCGCCTTTGCGTAGAGTTCAAGAGCTTTTGCAAAGAGCGGAGCGGGGCGAAATTCCGCTCCTTCAAGAAGTAGCGGCAGGGCGAAGTAGCTAAAGAAAAATGCCCCCGCAAGTGCGGCTATGGCAAAGATCGCGATCTCTTTAAGCAGAAAAAACGGGCTGAATAAAAATACGAAGTAGCCTCCCGCGGTGATGAAAAAGCCTAGGAACAAGATGTTTCGCATGCTTTTTATCGAGCGAGCTTCGATGCGGCGCGCGATATTTGCGCCCAGCCAGTGCACCGCGTAATCCAGCATCAGCCCGATTAGGCTCGTCGAAACCACGGCGCTTAGGATGTGGATCGAGCCGCGGATCGCCATCGTAGCCGCTACGCCGCAGGCAAGCCCGAAAAGCGCGGGCAGTAGCAGGCAGAAGATCCGTGCGCGCGAAAATGCCGCCAGCAGCAGCGCTGCACACAGGCTAAGCGAAATGGCGCCCGCGACGGAGCTTTCGCGCACGCCCGCACTTTTGCCCATCGCGCTAAAAAGGGCGGTGCCGGAGATTAAAATTTCGCTCTTTTGCGCCTTGTGCACCAGAGTGCTAAGCGCGTCGTCGTTTGCTTTCAGAGCGAGCTTGGCCGTAGCGAAGTAGTGCGGCGCGCCGTCAATGATCGCGATGAAGCGGTTTTGCGCAGGATCGAGCTTGATAGCGCCGCGAGCGCCGAGGCGCGAGTGAAGGCTGAGCGAGAAAAAATCCTGCGAGAGGCTAAGCGGACGAAATTTTGAATAAAGCTCACGCGCGCTACGCTCAAAAAAGGCCTGCGGATCGCTTTTTAAAAGCTCCACGCTCGCATCATCGAGCATCGCGGGCGCAAAGCGCGCAAGCTCGCTTTGATACACGCTTGCATCCTTGACCTCGTAAATTATACTCTCAAAAAGCCCGCTTTTTTGCATATCCGCAATGAACGCGTCAAAACTCGCTTTATCCGCGCTTGCGACGATGATTTGCCTCGCGATCTCGCGGTTGAAATCCTCGACGCTTTGTTTCTGCTCGCCAGAAATTTCAATGCCGCTTAGCTCGTAAAAATCGGAATTTATGCGGTCTAAATTTAGCGCTATAAAGGCGCAAAGCGCGATGAAAACCGCGCAGAATGCCGCTAGGATCGCGCTCTTACTCATCTAAGCTCACGACGCTAGAAAATACGTTTTCGCTCACGTCGCCGTTAGCGCTGCTGATCCGCAGCACCCTGACGTAGGCGCCGCCCTCGATCACGATATTTTTAAAGATATTTTGCAGCATCCCTTTTGGGCTTAGCTCGGCGCGCCACGCATCTTTGCTGCCGCTTAGCGCGATCGAGAAATTTTTGCTAAGCCGCGCTACGTCCAGGCGCGAGATCGCCAAAAAGGTGTCCTTATCAAAAAGCGAATCGGCGCTTTTGACCCACGCCGCGCCGCTGCGCTCAAAAACGCCGTCCGCGCCGATTTTTAGCTCGCTTCGCACCGGCTTTAGCGTCGTCCAAAATAGCTCGCCGCCTTTGATCCTGAACTCGCCGCTGCTTCGTACGGGCTCAGCAAAGCCCTCGATGCTGAGCGTTTCGCTAAATTTGCCGCCGATATTGTCGGTCTTAAGCGCCAGATCACTCACCTCAAGCGCGCCAGCAAGTCCCAAAATCGCCAAAAATAAAGCCAAAATTTTCATCGTAGTCCTTTAAATTTCATGCTCGCTAAATTTCATTGCTCGTTATCGCTAGGCAAAATTTCATTCGCCGCCGAAATTTTAGCAGCGGGATTTTTCCCCGCCAAAATTTTATCCGCGCACTCCCTTAGCTGCGGCGGTATCTCATACAGCGTCCTTTTGGAATCAAGCTCCACCGCGGCTTGCGACGTAGTAGCTTTGGCTAATAGCGCGCCCGACGGGCTTTTGATGCGGTAGGAGAATTTTATTATTGTGTCGCACTCGAGCAGCTCGATGCTCACCGCAACCTCGTCGTCAAAAAGTATCGGAGCGATAAATTTAAACTCCATTTTGATAATGGGATATATAAATCCATCATCTCTCATCTGCATATATGTGTAGCCCGCGTCGCGCCAAAACTCGCATCTAGCGTCCTCGCAGAGCTTTACGTAGTTGCCGTGCCACATCACGCCCATCGGATCGGCGTCGTAAAATCTGGCGCGAAATTTATACTCTTTCATTCCTCTCTCCGCTATGAAATTTTTCGTCTTGCGAGGCGGATTTTGCGGCGGCTAAATTCGAATTATCTAAATTTAGCGCGGTATCCGAGCCCGCTGCACTTTTCAAATTCGACGCGGCGTTTGAACTTGCCGTATCTTTTAAATCCGCCGCATCGTTTAAATTTGACGCAGCGTTTGAACCCGTCTCGCCGAAATTTTGCGCGCCGTCGCGCTCCGCATCGCTCACGTCCTTCCCTTGCGCCCAAAAATCAAAGAAATTATACCATTGAGAAGGAAATTCTTTGGCATAAAGCTCTAGCTGCCGCACGTAGCTTTTAAGCGGCGGTGCTACAGATCGCGCCTTATCGCGGCTTTTTAGCGGCGCAGGCAGCGGTTGTAGCCGAAGCTCGTGGCCGCTGCGCCCCTCGTAGCACCATAGGCTAAATAGCGGCGCGTCCAAAATTTTAGCGAGCAGATACCCGCCGATCGGGAAGTTCGCGCTGCGTCCTAAAAAATCCTCGCTTTGAAATTTATCTGAGCCCACCGGCATACGATCGCCCATTACTGCGATATGCTCGCCGTTTTGCAGTAGCTCTTTGATTTGCAGCATCTCGCCGATGCCGAGCTCGCCGACGTAGAGAATTTTCACGCCGCCGCCCATTTTTTCGATAAATTTCATAAAATTTTCGCTGTGTTTGCGAAAGATCAGCACGTTGATTTTTATCCCCGCCGTGTTTGCCGAAAGGGCGCGCGCGATCTCGGTGTTGCCGAAGTGCGAAGTGATTAAAATTTTGCCCGTTCCGTCACTTAGAAGTTCTTTCATACCGCTTTGCACGCGAATTTGATCCAGCGCGATCTTGCCGTTCCAAACTGCGATTTTTTCGCACAGACTGAGGGAAAATTTATAAAAATTCGCGTAAATTTCGCGGACCTTGGGCTCGCGATCAAGCGCGCGCTGCAAAAACTCCCTGATTGCGCGCCGTTCGTTTTTAAGCAGCGCAAAATATATCGCCGAGATGCAAAGCGCGGTGCCTCGCATGCAAAAATCAGGCGTGTGAAGCGTGATGAAGCGGGCTAAATTTAAAAGCGCCGCGCCCGCTTTTTCGTTATTTTCGCTCCAGTGTTTAGCCATCGCGACCGTCCTTTCCGGCGGCATGTTGCGACGAGGCTTTTACGAGCGAACTTTGCGCTGAATTTTCCACCTGCGGGCTTTGCGCTGCGACTTTATCGCCGCATTTTTCGGTACCAGCTTTTTCGTTTGCGTCGCCGTCCATCTCTTTTTTCGTATCTTTGCAACTATCGCGCCGCGCGCTGCTGCAAAGGTTTTGCCCCGCTAGCCCTTGCAAAATTTCGTCTGCGCTTTGCTGCGAAATATCCTGCAAGCCGCGCTTTTTAAATTTATCGCAGGCGCGCTTTAACGCCCTTTTTGCAAGCCAAAGCGGAAGTCCGCAAAATAGCCTAGCGTGCATCAGCGAAATTCCGAAATTATCCTGAAACGGCGCGAAGTGGCTCACTCCGCCCGATTCGTAGCGCACCGCCAGATCGAGCCATTTTATCTCTAGCCCCGCGCGCACGGCCAGGATTAAAATTTCGGCATCAAAGCCCATCCTGCGGTTTTTGGTGCGGGGCAGAAGCGGCACGATCCCCTCTAGCGGGTAGATTCTGAAGCCGCACATCGCGTCTTTTATGCGGTGCGAAAGGGTATTTACCACGCACCAAAAATTCATTATCTTGCGTCCGTGCAGGCGGGATTTGGGCGCGCTTGCGTCATACACGGGCGCGGCGCAGATCAGCGCGGCGGGCTGCTGCACCGCAAGCGCCAAAAACTCCTCGCATCTGCCTACGTCGTGCTGAAAGTCCGCATCGATCTGAAAGGCGTGCGTAAATCCAAGCTCCTTCGCCCACGCCAGCCCGTCGCACACGGCAGCGCCTTTGCCGCCGTTTTGCGCGCGGGTGTAAATTTTAGCCGTAAGCCCCTTTAGCGCGCTTTTGCTCGCTTCGTCGCTGCCATCGTCCACGATCAGCACGGGCGCGATTGGCGCCAGGGCGTGCACGAGCTCGGCGATGCGCGCGGGGTGGTTGAAGTAGGGCAGCAAAAACGCGGGCTTAAAGGCAGATTCTTCCACTGGCGCAAACCTTGTCGTTTGAAATTTCAAAGCGGAGTTTGCCGCTTGCCTCAGTGATTTTGATTGAAATTTCATCGCCCGGGCGGATGAAATTTTTAAATTTTAAATTTTCTATCTTTTGCGTGCCGTCCAGCTCGTAGCCGAGGGCTTTTGCGCAGATTAATACGAAGCGAAGCTGCATAAACGCGGGCACTAGCGGAAATCGCGCAAAGTGTCCGTCGAAATAAAAATCGCTAGCGCGCACCTTTGCGCGAAACTCATTCTCCGCGCTTTGCTCGAAAACGGGCACCTCGTAGCGCTGCAGGGCGCTTAAAAAGTCCTTTTTGCTTAGCTTGCCCTGTTCGTTAAAAGGCAGCTTGCTCGCGATTTTGAAGTAGCGCAAAATCGCGCCGAATTCGGGCTTCAAAAAGGCCTTTAGCTCGTCCGTGACGCCCTTTTTGCCGATTGCACGAAACGCCTGCTCGCCGCGCTCGCTAAGCTTGATAAGAGCTACGGCGCGGTCGCGCTGCGGGTGCAGATCGATCCTGCACTCGCCAATAAATTCGTGCGAGCGGAGTTTGGCTTCGAGCAGATCGAGGCTCACGCGGTTTTCATTGATCTTTACGGTGCGGTCGCCGCGCCCCAAAAGCGTGATCTCGTCTGCGCGCACATAGCCGAAATCACGGCTTTCGAAGCGCTCGCACCAAGGCGAGCTGATCGTAAACTCGCCCGTTTGCGAAGATTTGTCGGCGGGCTGCTTTGCCCTAAATTTATCGCAAAGCCCGCGCTCTTGCGTAAATTTATCGTCGTGTTTGGTCGCAGAGTTCGGTGTGGAGCTGTTTTCTGTATCGGTCGCGGTTTTATCGCTAACGTCTGCATTAAATTTAGACGCCTGCTTGCCCGAGCGGTTTGCGTCTTGCCCGTCCGCATTTTGCTCGCCCGCACAGCGCGTTTTAGGCTCTGCCGCAGAATTTTCGCCGCAAGAGCTTGCCGCGAGATCGAAGGGCTTGCCCTCGCGTTTTGTCGTGCCGCAGCTATCGATATCCGTGCGGATCTGCACGCTAACGGGAGCAAATTTCTTAAGTCCCGCGCCTTCGTTGCAAGCGATCACGCCCGTTTCGCTGGAGCCGTAAATATCGACGATGCGGGCATTGCTAAGCGCTGCCAACCTATCTCGGATCGCAGAACTTAACGGCGCGCCCGCGCTAAAAATGGTGCTCAAAGACGCTATATTTGCGGCGTCTGCGTGCTCGCACAGCGCGCCTAGCACCGTGGGCGAGCTGATCAGCACGGCGCCCGCAAGATCGGCTGCGAGGATGATTTCAGGGTAGTTTAGACCGCCTTTTTGCGTGCGTGAGCCGCAAAGCAGGGGCACGAAGATGCTAAAAGTAAGCCCGAACATATTTTGGTGCGAGACGCCCGATAAAAATCGATCGCTTGCGCGAAGACCGAATCTTTCTACCAAAAATTCCGCCTCTAAAACCATATCGCGCAGGCTTTTTTCGATATTTTTCGCCTCGCCCGTGGAGCCTGAAGTTTTGATATAAAATTTTTGATCGGCGCGCAGTAGATGCAAAGAGATAGGCTCTTGCTCGCACGGCGCGTGATTTTGCGGCGCGTTTTTAGATGAAATTTTAGGCGCAGATTTTTCGGTATCGTGCAGCGAAATTTTTTCTAAATCATGGGAACAGAATTCGTCTAAATTTTGCGCTGCGGCGAGATTTAGAATTTTCACGTCGCCACCGAGATGAAATTCGCCGCTAAATTTGGGCTCCCGCAGCAGCACGGGCGCAAAGCCCGCAATCATCGCACCGAAAAAAAACGCGATGAACTCTGCCGCATCCTCGCCGTAAATTTCGATCATCGGCGCATTTTTTTGCTCTTGCGTCTGCGCCGTTTGCGTGGCGTGCACGGTATCTGTACTGCCGCTAGAATTTTCCGCATCTTTTAAATTTACATTTGCCGCGCTGCTTTGGAGTTTGTCCGCGCCTTTTAAGCTTGCCGCTTCGCTCTGCTTGCATCCAGTTTTTGCCAAATCGCGCGCAAGGGCCGCCGCGGCAAGGATTTCACGCTCGTAAGGCTTTAAAGAATTAATCAAATTTTTTAACATAAAATTTCCTAAAAATCATCTCGCCGCCGATCAGCGCGCCGATGAGGACGTATGAGATCGCGCCGCAATAAACGCTCCAATAAATTTTATCTCGCGGTAGCAGCAGCGCCGCGCTAAGTAGGCCGTTTAGCACGAAAAATCCGAGCCAAATTTCGGTCAGCTTGCGCGTGTAGGCGCGGCCGTGTTCGTTGAGACCTGGCTGCTTCAAAAGCGCCAGGCGCGTGATCGCGGGCGTCGATCTTAGGCTGAGCGCAAAAAGCGCCGCGAGCGAGAAATTTATTATGAGCGGATACAGATACACGAGCGCTCCGCCGCCAAATAGGGCGCACAGCGCAAAAAATGCCGCGCTTGCGCCCTTAATAGCTCGATCTTTACTTTCAAAAACGGCTCGCGCTCCCCATAGCGCGCTCATCGCCGTGAGCAAGCAGACCCGCGCGCCGCCGTGCAAAAAATAGAGGGCGAAAGGGTAAAACACGCTCAAAATTATGGTAGCTGTTTTTAAAAATATCGTTCGTCGCAATCTTTGTAATCCTTAAATTTAGCCGCGAGGGCTTGGTTTTTACCGCGGCAGCTTTAGCTTCGTCACGGCGTTGGGCTTTGCTGCGGTAGTTTTGGTTTTTGTTACGGCGGCTAGGCTCTTGCCGCGGGCGCGATCGACACGATTATTACCGCGCTTCGATACTTTAAATTTAGCTTCGGCGTTCAAATTTTAGGAGCCATGCTTTTAAAATTTTAATTCAGCCGCGCCTGCCGCCTTCAAATTCTAGCCGCATCTTAAAATTTAGCTGCGCTTTCATTTAACTCGCGGCGCTGCACTCGCGATCAGATCTGCTAAATTAAATTCAGCCGAAATTCTAAAATTTTGAAATTTTACGAAAACAGCGGTCTCAAAAGAAACAGCGCCTTTTAAAATTTCACTCGGGCTCGCAGATTTAAATTTTAAAATTCTAATTCTGCAAAGCGCTTTACATAATAGCTTAAAGCGGTGGGTAAGCGGGCTTTGTGCCGTGCCGCTTAACCGCCAAGCCCGCAAAAGCCGTTCGGTCCACGCTCTTTCAATAAAACATTCGCCGCTCGCCGCACACCTTTGATAATATATGCCGCACGTTATCAATTCAACATGCGCCGTCAAACAAACGCCGCCGTATGTTATCTATCAAGCCAATCGCCGCCTCTGTGCCGCCGCAAAGTAAACTACCAAGCCGCCGCACGCGCGATCTTGCCGCGCCGCACGGCTAAATTTAACTCTCGCCATCCGTAGTCTCCCCGCTCGCGCCTTGATTGAGCTTCGCTGCTACGGCATCCACGATGTCGCCAAGGGTTTGGATGTTTTTAAAATCATCGGGCATCAGCTTATAGCCCGTGTTTTTCTTGACGTAATCGACCAGATCGATCGCGTCGATGCTGTCGATCTGCAGATCCTCGTAAATTTTAGCCTCAGGCACGACCTTGCTCTCGTCGATCTCGAAAAGCTCCACAAGCGCCTTTTTTAAAATTTCAAAAATTTCATCTTTACTCATTTTTACTCCTATTTTCGGCGATGTATTGCGCCAAAGACGCAACGGATGAGAAAATTTGCTTTAAATTTTGGGTTTTTGAGTTAAGCACGATGCCGTATTTTTTCTGCACCAAAAGCCCGAGCTCCAGCGCATCGACCGAATCTAGCCCGAGCCCGTCGCCAAAAAGCGGCTCATCGTCATTTATGTCGCCTGGCGCGACGTCTTCGAGGTTTAGCCCCGAAATGATCAGCTCCTTAAGTTCCAAAATTTCTTCGTTCACAGATTCTCCTTTTCATATAGATTTGATATTTTTTCATAGAGTTTGCGCACTCGGATCGGGTTTGGGCGATCCGGCTCAAAGCCCGTTAGATCCAGCGCGCACAGCTCGTAGAGGTCGTATTTCATCCGAACCTCGGGCGTATCGTACCATACTTGTCCTTTTTTTAGGCTTTTAGGATCCATTTTTATCGCGACGCAATTCATATTTTTTGCGAAATTTATCGCGATGTAAAACGCCGCTTTGTGCATGGCGATGCGATCCGCGGTGCGCGTACCCTCCGGGAAGATGATCAGGCTTTCTCCTCGCTCAAGGGCGCTGCGACACGCATCTATCATCGCTTCCGAGCCGGTGTTTGGGATGTAGCCCGCGGCTGCGATAGCGGCGGAGAGGAAGGGGTTTTTGCACAGGCTTTCCTTGACTACGCAGTTTGCGCGCCGCACGTGAGCCAAAAAGATCACCACATCAAGCAGGCTGGGGTGGTTTGCAATGATGAGAGTGCCGCCGGGCGGGAGCTTGAAGCGCCAGTTCACGCCGATGCTACCGTAAAGTCGCGCGAGCAGCAAAAATATGCGCCACGAGATCATTATAAAATCGCGCACGAAATTTCGCACGGCCTCTATGCGGTTTAGCTGCAGCAGCGCTACGGGGAGAAAGAGTAGGTTGCCTATCATACACAGCGTGCCGAAGCTTGCGAAGGATAACGCGATGCCGATCTGTTTAAGCTTGCGCCTTATCGGATTTACCTGCTTCATCGTGCGGCGCCTCTTTCGGCGGGGATTTTATGCCTCTCGATGAGGATTTTACAGCTTTCGGCGATGATTTTGTGGTTCTCGGCGGGGATTTGATGGCTCGTCATGCGCGCGATCTCGATAAAATTTCTACGGCTTGCCGCTCGCTGCATCGTAGCGAAATTTTTGCGGTTTTCTGCGCGCGATATTTCGGCTTGCGGCGTGTGCCGAAGTAATAGAGCTTTTATGGTCTGAGCGGAGACGATCTCGGCGCCGTGCATATGCCGAAACGATGGAATTTTTGCAGCGCGCGGCAAACTGCGATTTTGTAGAATTCTCCCCATTTGCCGTGCGCATTGCCTCAGTAAAATTTCCGCAGCTTGTCGCACGCTTCGTCGTGCGTATTGCTGCGATGGAATTTTTATCTTTTGCTGCACATATCGTTGCGGTAGAATTTCGGCGGTTTGCCACGCGCGCCATTGCGGCAAAATTTCTGCGAAGCGCCATATGCAGCGTTTTGGCACCGCTATATGATGCCTCGTCTGATTAAATTTATAGCTCGCGGCGTCGTTAAATTTAAAATTCATCGTAGCGCCTTGCCGTGTACATCCTGTGTGAGCGGCTACTCTATTCATTGCGCGGCTAAATTTAAACTCGTAGCCCAAGCTTTGCTCTGCTAAATTTATGAAATTTACAGCCTGCTGCGCGTAGCATTTCAGCTCGCCGCATCTGTCTTTATAACGGAATTGCGCGGTGTTTTCTACGCGCCGCTGCGGTAAAATTTTTATGGCTCGCAGCTCGCACCGTTTAGGCGGATTTTTTTGGGTTCGTTGCGTATGCCTAGGCGGCGCATTTTCGCAGCGCGCCTCATTGCAACGCGATTTGGGGGCGCACGGCGCGCGCCCTTTCGGCGTGTTTTTAAGATGCGCCGTTTGGGCGAGCTCGTGTTTGATAGCGCGGCTAAATTTAAAACCTTCACTATATCCGCGTTTGGCGGAGCGGCTAAATTTAAAGCTTGTCGTTCGCGCCTTTGCAGCTCCGCGTGGCCTGGGATTTTGATCAAATTTGCTCGTCTCGCCGCGCTTGCTTATGCGATGAAATTCTGCTATTTTAACGCTCACGATCTTGCCTTAAAAAAGCTGCGATTTTGGCGGGATCTTTGATGCGCCAAAGATAGTCCAAAACCCCGTCGCTACTGCGCCATTCTCGCTTGCCGGAGAGGATTTTAGCCAAAAATTCCACCGCGGTATCTAGCGGGATCTCGCCGCCCTCTTTAAAGCTTCGTAAAATTTCATTCTCGGCTCGCGGTTTTGGATTTTGTGCCTCTATGCTCTGTGTCGTCGCGTCCACAACGTGCGGCGAAATTTCGATCTGCACGTCATCTCC
This sequence comes from uncultured Campylobacter sp., assembly GCA_963530195.1. Taxonomy (GTDB): domain Bacteria; phylum Campylobacterota; class Campylobacteria; order Campylobacterales; family Campylobacteraceae; genus Campylobacter_B. The sequence continues at coordinate 14,933 of CAUSCW010000016.1, read as the reverse complement.
GCGCTGAAGCACCAGAAGTAGAGCGCAGGCGAAGTCACAGCGCTTCAGATAGTCGTTATTTGCCTCCTCAAAATAGCAGAGCAGGGCGATTTTATCGTTACCCGACTTGTATTCGCCGTTTTTGCCTGCTTCGTTTGCGTCCTGCGCAGAGCCGAAATTTTCCGTGCTTTCTTTCAGCCTGGCAGCGGCGATTATTGCGCCGTTTTCGAGCGCGCACGCCGCAGAGATCGTCGAAATTTCGGCATGGTTTTGCGTAAAAATCGCATTTTGCGCCGCGATTGCGTTGAGTACGCTGACGCAAAAGCTCGAAGGCGAGACGCTTTCGTCCATCGAGCCGAGCAGGCTAAAACAGCGGTTGATCTCGCCCAGGCGCGAGCAAAAAACGAGCAGCATCCCTTCGCGCTGCGTCGCGGAACTTTGCATCGCATGATCGCAGGCTCCCGAGCTTTCGTTTGTTTTGGAATTCTGCCTCGCGGAATTTAAAGAATTTTCATTTGTGAAATCCTGCGGCGGCGGGTTTTGCGCAGCAGTACGATTTTCGCTCGTATCTAAATTTTGCGGCGCGGAATTTAAAGAGCCTTTCTCAGCTAAGCTCTGCGGCGCGTTTTGAGAAATTTCGCCTAAAAGCGAGATGCAAAGTTTCGCCCCAAGCCCCAAGCGGCGGCGTTGCAGCGGCGGGATATGCTCAAGAGACGGCTTTTTCTTTAAAGCTTCGAGCGCTGAAATTTCATCTTTTAAGCGGGCAGCGATTTCTAAATTTTCTTCAGGGCTATTTTGTAAAGCCTCATCCTCGCGCGCGGCGAAATTTTTATAAAGCTCCGCCACCTTTTCGGAGCCGCAATCAAAAGTGCGCGCGGAGCTAAATTTAGACGCAACCGCTTTGTAATTTAATCCCCGCTGCGAGCCGAGCTCGGTAGATTTTTCATCAAAATCTTCTGTAACAAGGTTGCGCCCCGCTTTTTCGTTATTCTCGCAAGCTGTAAATTTTACAGAATTTATGGAATTTTGCTTGCAGTCTGGAATATCTGTAAAATCTTGCGTAGAATTTGCCGTGAAATCATACGTAAAATTTTGATCCATATCGCAAGCGAGATCGAAATTTCCGCCTAAGCTTACTTCGGAAATTCCGTCCGAGCAAGCGGCGAGGTTTTTATAAAACTCCGCCGGCTCGCCCGAAATTATCGCGCTTGCGTAAGATATGCCAAAGCTTAGTTTATTTTGCAATGTAGCCTCTTAGCGTGACGCCGTTCATTATCGAGCCTACGCCGCACTCAAACTCTTTGTCGCTTACGAAAACGTTTTTGTAATAGTAGCTCGTGATGTTGACGACCTTGTTTCCGCCCTCTTTTTTGGCGCGATCTTGGAAACTAAGCAGTGCCGATAAAAACGCGCGGTTGCATGCGGCTTGATCGGTCTTATTGATGCTGTTTGTTTTTTTATTCGAGCTTAGCTGCTGCGTGATCTTTCTGCCTGCGGATTTATTGCCGAAGTAGAATTTTATGTTCGGATCGAGCTTGGCTTTAGCGTCGGGCTCTGCGAGTGCCGCAGCGATCGGGAAGCGCACGATATCGTTTTTGGCATAAGCCGAATTAGCGACAAAAAGCGTCGCAACTACGAAAAATAGAAATTTTTTCATTTTCTCTCCTTTAGTCGATAAATTTTTTAAAAATCAAAGAGGTGTTCACGCCGCCGAAAGCAAAGTTGTTATTCATAACATAGTCCGTCTTTATCTCCTGCGGCTTCGTGAGGTATCTAAGCGGCGCGCACTGCGGATCGATATCACGTAAATTTAGATTCGGATAGAATAGCCCCTCATTCATCATCATCACCGAGATGAAGCTCTCCAGCGTCCCGCACGCGCCCAAAGTATGACCCAAATAGCCTTTATAAGAGCTCACCGGCATTTGCGAGCCGAAAATTTCATGCGTTGCCACAGATTCTGCGATGTCGCCCTGTTTGGTCGCCGTGGCGTGAGCGTTTACGTGCCCGATGAGATCTGGTGAAATCGCGGCGTCTTTGAGCGCCAGCTGCATCGCCGCGCGCATAGTCTCACTCTGTGGGCGGGTGATATGCGTGCCGTCACAGGTCGTGCCGAAGCCCACTATCTCGGCGTAAATTTTAGCGCCGCGCGCAAGTGCGCTCCCGAGGCTTTCTAGCACGAACATAGCGCCGCCTTCACCCAAAACCAGTCCATCGCGCGCTATATCAAAAGGTGCAGGGCTGAGGGTAGGGGTGTCGTTTTTGCAGCTTGTCGCGTAGAGCTTATCAAATACGAATGCCTGGCTTGGGTGCAGCTCGTCCGCGCCGCCTGCTAGCATCATATCCGCAAGGCCGAATTTTATCGCTTCGTAGGAGTAGCCGATCGCTTGAGACGCGCTCGTGCACGCAGAGCTCGTGGGGATGAGCCTACCTTTTAGTCCGTAGTAGATCGCGATATTTGCAGCGACGGTGTGAGGCATCATCTTTACGTATGAGTTGGCGTTGAAGGTGCTATCCTTGCCGTGCAAAATATCTATGACCTCGCCCGTAGCCTTTGCATCACCGCTACAGCTACCCGCTGCGACGCCCATACGACCGTCCTTTATGCGCTCATCTTCTAAAAGCCCCGCATCCGCCAGAGCTTCACCCGCGGCATCTACGCCAAGCATTGCTACCTTGCCCATCGAGCGGGTATCTTTGCGGTTCCAGTGCGCAGGCGGCGCGTAGTTCTGTATCGGCGCGCCCAGCCTCGTATTTAGCTCCTCGCCGAAGATATCCCATTCGCTCATATAAACTACGGCGCTTTTTTGCTGCGCCAAATTCTGCTTTATGCTCGCCCAGCCCCGCCCGAATGCACAGACGTTGCCAAAACCCGTAATAACTACTCTATTTAACATAATCCACCGTCTATTTTAATAACCTCTTTTGTGATGTATGCGGAATTTTCGCTTAGCAAAAACTCCACCAAATGCGCCACCTCGCTCGGCTCGCCGATGCGCCCTAGCGGGATCGCGCTTAAAATTTGCTCGCTTGCGACTTCGTTTATACTCTCGCTCATCGCTGTTTTGATGAGCCCGGGAGCCACGACGTTTACCGTGATCTTGCGGCTTGCAAGTTCTATCGCTAGCGATTTTGCCGCGGCGATTAGGCCCCCTTTGCTAGCGGCGTAGTTGCTTTGACCGCGGTTGCCGGCAATTCCGCTAACCGAGCTCATCACTACGATACGTCCGCCCTTTTTGGTACGGATCATCGGCATCAGCGCGGGCTTTAGGACGTTATAAAACCCGCCTAAATTCGTATCTATCACGCTTTGCCAATCCTCGCGTTCGAACCACACGAAGGAGTTATCCCGCGTGATGCCAGCGTTTAGCACGATGCCCCAGTATGCGCCGTTTGCCTCTATGTCTGCTTCGATATGCTCCTGCGCCGCAGCGGTATCTGCGACGTCAAATTTTAAAATTTGAACTTCCGCCGCGCCCGCGTCCAAGCAGCGTTTCACTACGTCATTGAGCTTTGCTTCGTTGCGCCCGTTTAGCGCCAAGCCGTAGCCCTTTTGCGCTAAATTTAACGCACACGCCTCGCCGATACCGCCGCTTGCTCCGGTGATTAAAATTCTCTTAGCCATTTATACTCTTTAGCATTTCATCGTTCGGGTTCATCACGCTTAGCGTGGCGCTTGCGATATGTTCGCCGCCGCAGCGGATCTCGCAGTCGAAGATATATAACCCCTCGCCGTCGCTTACGCTCTGCCTTGCCGTCGTGATTACGCGCTCGCCCACCTTCAGGCCTGCGCGCGAAATATCGAGGTTTCGCACGCCCAGCAAAAACCCGAGCCTTGCCTCGCCGTCATTTCGATAGCCCGAATATACGCCGATACACTGCGCCATGATCTCCATATACGCGTAGCTACCGAGCTTGCCGTTTTCGGTAAACGGCGAGTCCTCTTTAACGCTAAACGCACAGCTCGCATATCCGTCGCTAATCTCTAAAATTTCATCTGCGAAGACCATATATCCGCTCTGCGGTAGGATACTAGAGGCTCTCATACGCGTCCTATTATGGTTACGGCGTTATCGCCGCCGAAAGCAAAGCTTAGATTCATCGCGGTATCTACGCGCGCTTTTTTGGCTTCGCACGCGAGATTAAATTTAGACAGCGCTGCTGGAATTTCGCTCGTTTGCGAAGCTTGATCCGCGGCGTCTTTTAAAATTTTATCGCCCGCGCCATGCAAAGCTTTAGACGCAGCCAAAATTTTATCCGCGCCGCTTTTTGAAATTTCACCCTGCGCGTTTTGCAGAATTTCACCTCCCGAGCTGCATGAAATTTGATCGTTCGCGCTGTTTAAAATTCCATCGTTTTGCTCGCCGTGCCGCGCCTGCGCACTATGTAAAATTTCACCCTCCGAGCCGCGCCAAATTTTATCATTCGTAAAATTCGGCGGGATCATGCCCTGCCTGATCGCCTCGTAGCACACGGCAAGCTCGATCGCCCCCGAAGCGCCCAGGGTGTGTCCGATCGCCCATTTGGACGAGCTTGCGGGCGCTAAGGGTAGGGCGGCGCTCATAGCCAAGGCCTCCATCGCGTCGTTGGCCGCAGTGCCCGTGCCGTGCAGATTTACATAATCCACGCTTTGTAGATGCGCCGATTTTAGCGCGGTTTTGATCGCTTTGATCTGCATGCGCGCGCCTGGATCGGGCTTTGTGATATGATAAGCGTCGGAGTTTGCGGCGTGAGCCAAAAGCGCAACGTCGCTTATGCGCTCGCGCGAAAGCACGAATGCGCAGGCCCCTTCGCCTAGATTTGTACCTGTCCGCGCCTCTGAAAACGGCTTTAGCGGCTGCGCGCTTAAAATTTCAAGCGCGCTAAAGCCCTGCAGCGTGAGCTCGTCGAGTGCGTCGGCGCCGCCGAACACGACCGCGTCGCAAAGTCCCGCACAGATGAGGCGCGAGGCTTCGATTAGAGCTTTGTTTCCGCTGGTGCAAGCGCTCGAAACTCCGATCGCGACGGATTTTAGCCCAAAGCGTTCGCGGATAAAATTTGCGGGATTTGCGTGGGAGTTGCGCTCGAAGCAGAAGTTTTTAAATTTATCGTTTGCGTTTTTTGAAATTTTGGCGGAATTTTCGCCGTTTGGAGTGAAAATTCCGCGGCCCAGCGCGGAGTTTTCGCCGTCTTGCGAGATAAAATTTCCCGCGCCCTTATTGCAAGCGAAAAATTCCGCATAGTTTTCCTGCACGCCGGTGTTGGTGGTCGCAAACACCACGCCTACGCGGTGCGCGCCGAATTTTTTCGCGGCTTGCTCGATCTGCCCCTGCACGCCGAGGCAGACGTAAAGTGCCAGAGCGTTCGTGCGCGTGGCGTAGGCGCGATCTTTGATCCTCGGTAGCGCCGTATCTACGCGCCCGAAGATGAAATTTTTACCGCAGACGCTAAGCTTTCGCAGCGCGGATCTCTTCTCGCACAGCGCGCCAAAAAGCTCTGCGGCGCTGTTTGCGCCCGCGCAGATGAGCCCGGGGCTACTTAGATACTGCGTCATATCGGCGCCCCTTTGCGTTTATGGTGAAATTTGCTTTATCCGCATTCTCAAGCAGGGATAAAAATACTCGCTCGCTTTGCGAATCGGGCGGAAGGAAGCCGTCGTTGCGAAATTTCGCCTCGCCGCCTTTGATCGATAAAATTTTACGTGCGATCGGCGCGCCTAGCATATCGAGCCAGACGAGCTTGTAGCGGCTCTCCTCGCCGCTTGCGGGTGAAATTTTGGAGATCAGGGCTCTGCTTTTTACGCCGAGCTCGTCCGTCAGGATGAACTGTTTTTGGCTAAATTCCGCTATCCACTCGGGCGCTTTGCGCACGCATCCGCCTATAAAAAACGCGGCGCAAAGCAGAATGAAAGCCGTTTTGGAAATAGCGTAAAAACCATAAACAGGTCTCAAAAATTCTCCCTAAAAACGAGCGAAATCAAAATCTCGCCCTCCAAAATATAGCTCTTGTGTGACCACGCCCTGCCGCGCTCATCAAGCGCCAGAGCTTCACCGCCTGCGCCGCGCGCCAGCCCCACGCGATCAAGCGCGTAAAAACCTAGGTTTCGCGCCTTAATCAGCGCCTCTTTGATCGTATAAATTTTATAAAAAACGAGCGCCTTTTCGCTTTCGTCCGCCGCCGCCGCCAAAAGCTCGCGCTCAAAGGCGTTGAAACAAAACTCGCTCGCCGCGGCAAAATTCCGCAGTTTTAAAATTTCAAGATCGAGCCCGAATTTTTGCCTCGCTAGAGCCACGGCGACGATCGTTTTGCCCTCCGCGCTTTTGTGCGAGATGCAAAATTTGCCGCGCTTTTTAAAGCGCGCCTTAAGCGCCCGCGAAACGCGAAACTCGCGCAGATCGCCTCGCACGCGCGCCAGCTTTTTATCGCGCCTGCTCAAAAGCCGCCTTGGGGCGCACAGATCCTCGTCGGTGATTAAAATTTTTATCTCGCTCATAAAGCCCTGATTTTACTAAAATAGTCTTTATAAAAATATAAAATAGCGCTGCAGCGTTAGAATTTCGTTTAAAATTTATTTGATGCGATTGGACCCAAAGGCGCACTAAAACATAAAATTTATCGCGTTTGCGCTAAGGCCTCGGGCGCGGTAAAATTTTAAAATTTAGCGCGTTTTTGATCTGCGCCGCGCGCTTTTTTGGTTCGTCGCGTGTCGCTATGCGGCGTAGGTTGTATTTATTGTGGTCGTCCGTCCGTCGCATCTTGTGCGACTGTCATGTTTAGCTAAATTTAACGTGGCGGCGGCAAACGGCGCAGGGTTTGAAAACCTCGGCGTAAAATTTTAAAATTTCACGATGAAATTTTAAAAGCTCTGCCGCTGGCGGCGTTTACGCTAGAGCTCTTGCGATGAAATCCGGATGCGCCGTGCAATGAGCTTTAAAATCCCGAAGCGGAATTTAAAACCGCGAGCAGTGCGTAGCGCAGCAGGCGTCGTAGTCTAACAGCGCAAAATTAGCCGCATTTGAATAAAACGGCACAAAAATTTAAGCGCTCCTAAATACGGCAGCTCGAGATTTAAATGTCCTTAAACTAAAGCGGTTCGAAATTTAATCGTGCTTAGCTAGAACAACCGCATTAAATTCTGAGCTGTGCCGTGCCACACTAAATTTGCCGCTAAGCTGCATTAAATTTTATGTAAAATTTCACCACTAAGCTACGACAAATTTAGATCAAAATTTCGCTAGTATGCCTATCTGTGGTAATTTTTTACGAATTTTTCTATGCGCTCAAAGCCGCGTTTTAGATTTTCCATGGAGCATGCAAAGCTTATGCGGAAGTGCCCATCCATACCAAATCCGCTTCCTGGCACCGTGGCTACGAGCCCTTTATCTAGCAGTTGCATGCAGAATTTCATACTATCAGGTTCTACCTGAGAGCAATCTATGAAGAAATAAAATGCGCCGTCAGGTTTTACGACACTAAGCCCTGGGATCGCGCCTATCGCGTCTGTGCCAAAATCGCGCCTGCGCTCGTATTCGCGCCTCATCTCCTCGATATAATCATCCGCCTCGCCGCGCAGCACCGGCATAGCGCCTGCCTGGACGATGCTTGCTACGTTGCTGACACTTTGGCTTTGAAGGCTGATCATAGCCTTATTTAGCTCATCGATCGCACAGGCGGTGTAGCCAAAGCGCCAGCCGGGCATCGCGCCACATTTGCTTAGCCCGTTGATCGTCACGGTGCGCCCGAACATATCCTCACTGATGCTTGCTGCGGCTATGAAACTCTTGCCGAAGACGATTTTTTCGTAAATTTCATCGGCAATTACCAAAATATCCGTGCCCTTTAGCACTTCCGCAAGCTCTTGCAGCTCCTGCCGCGAATATACGGCGCCTGCGGGGTTGCTCGGGTTGAAAAGGCACAGCGCCTTCGTGCGCGGGGTGATCGCGGCTTTGAGCTGTGAGGCGGTGATTTTGTATTGGTTTTCCGCCTTGGTGTCTACGATGACAGGCTTGCCGCCGCAAAATTTTACGATTTCTGGGTAAGTGACCCAATAAGGCGCCGGTATTATAACCTCATCGCCTTCGTTTAAGATGCAGTTAAAGGCGTTAAATAGCGAGTGTTTGGCGCCTACGTTGGTGATGATCTGATCAGGCCTGTAATCTAGGCCGTTGTCGCGCTTTAGCTTCTGTGCGATTAAATTTAAAATTTCAGGCGTGCCGGCAACAGGCGTATATTTTCCGCAGCCTTTAGCCATAGCCTCTATGACAGCTTTTTTGGCGACCTCTGCGGTATCAAAATCGGGCTCGCCCGCACTTAGGATCACGACGTCTTGCCCCTGGGCTTTCATCTGTTTGGCTTTAGTGCTGATTGCGATCGTTAGGCTTTCACCGAGCTTGCTTACGCGACTTGAAAGTGTTAATTTCATTGATGCTCCTTGGATTGGTTTAGACAATTTAAAATTTGATTTTTGACGCTAAAAGCCCTGCCGCTACTTGGGTCTTGGTTGTAGATATCGTCGATTTTATAATCGCCTCCGCTACGGACGAGTTTGTAGATTATCGTCTGCGCGCCGTAGGGGCAGGTCTGTGTCACTACGACGGTATCGCGCTGCCCTAGCTCAAAATCATATTTCGCGTTGTCGCAGACATCCTGACCGCCGATTATCGGATCATAGTCCAAGCAGCCTACCTCACCTTCGCCAGCAGATGCTTCATCTTGCATAAGTGTAGATTTAAAAGAAGCCGATAGGGCATTTTTGTGATCGCCGAAATAAGTATCCTTGATGTATAGACTTTTTACTAGGCTTATTCTGGCGTCGTCCGCGGAATTTTTCGCGCTATTAGCGTCGCTGCCGCTTGCCGACAAAATAGCACAAATTATAAAAAATAGAGCTTTTTTCACTTTAACCCTCTTATTTTAATGATTTCAGATACTCTTCGTAGAATTTATTTAGATCCTCGTCCATTTCGGCGATATCTTTTCTGCCGTTGCAGATGCAATCTTCCAAAATTTCGATACGCTTGATGAGATATTTGATAAGCTCTTGGCTGATATCTGGAATTTTATTATGCGCCAAAGGATCGCTCTCGCAGCTTCCTAAAATTCTAGCCGGCACTCCTACGGCGGTGCAGTTTGGCGCGACATCCTTTACGACGACGGAATTTGCGCCGATTTTAGAATTTTCGCCTATGGTGATGTTGCCTAGCACTTTAGCTCCTGCACCAACTACGACGCCGTTTTGCAGCGTCGGATGGCGCTTGCCGTGCTCTAAGCTCACGCCGCCGAGAGTGACGCCCTGATAGATCAGACAATTATCGCCGATGATCGCCGTTTCTCCGATGACAAGCCCCGTAGCGTGGTCGAAAAATACGCCCGAGCCGATCTGCGCGCTGGGGTTTATATCTACGGCGGTGATTATACGAGTAAGTCCGCTGATCGCGCGAGCTATAAGCTTAAAACCTCGCTCGTAGAAAAAGTGTGCGAAGCGGTAATTTATTAGCGCCCAGACGCCCGGATAGCAGAAAAATATCTCAAATACGCTGTTGCATGCGGGATCCTGGCGCATCGGCTCGGTGAAGTCCTGTTTTAAAATTTGCCAAAAACTCATTTGATCGTCTTTAAGTAGCTATTGTCGTTTAAAAACAGATATAGCTCGCCCAGGATATGCTTTTTCTCTTTATCTCCGATAAGATTTGATTTTTCGACGCGCTCATTTAGGCTTTCGCGGATATCTACTACGTCGTAGTCCATATCCTCCAAGATGTCGATGACCGATTGAGATTCGATAAAATCCTTGATCTCAAAGCCGCCGTCATCCTTTAAAATCACGGTCGCTTCGGTGGGGTGTGCAAAGAGGTTATGGCTCATGCCAAGCACCTCCTGGTAGGCTCCGACAAGGAAGAAGCCCAAAAAATACTCCTCTTTTTCGGGATCAAAATCGTGCAAAAATAGCGGATTTTTTTGGCTGTCGAATTCTATCTCGCCGTCGCTATCGCAGGTGATATCCCAGATCGACGCCGATAGCGTGGCACGCTCATCCAGCCTCTCTAGCGGCATGATCGGAAAGTGCTGCTTGATGCCCCAAAAATCGGGCAGGCTTTGAAAGATCGAGAAATTTACCAAATAGCGTTCTTGGGCGTTGCCTAGGGAGTTTAAGAAATTGCTGTATTCTTGCTTGTTGCCTAAAATTCCATACGCCTTTCGCATTATTAGATGAACTAAAATTTCGCCGTTTGAGCGGTCGATCAGATCGACGTATCCCAGATCAAAAAGGGTAAGCACGCTCTCCATGTGCGACATGGCGTCGTGCAGATACTCTAGCGCGTTGGAAGGTTTTAGAGTTTTATACAGATCGTATAGCTCGGCGACTACCGGCGGATTGTCCTTTTTTAGGGCGAGTTTTTCTTCGGCGTATTCTTGGGTAAAAAGCTCCAAAATCGGCGCTACGAGCACCGCATGACTGGCGGCTACGTATCTTCCGCTCTCGATAAAGATATCCGGCTCGGCCTCTTTTTTATCCTCTGCGATCGATTTTAGCAGGAAGACCACGTCGTTGGCGTATTCTTTTAGCGTATAGTTGCGGTTGGAGCTTTCTTTGGCTTGGGAGTATTCGATAGCGAGACCTCCGCCTAAATTTATGGATTTTAAATTTTTTGCGCCCATTTTGCGAAGCTCGGTGTAGATATTACCCGCCTCGATGAGGGCCTTTTTGAGCGGATGGATCTCTGTAATCTGCGAGCCGATATGAAAATGAATCATCGTAAACTGCTCGATGAGATCGTTTTTCTTGAGTAAGTTTATCGCCTCTATAAGCTCGGTCGAGGTAAGGCCGAATTTAGAATTTATCCCGCCGCTTTTCGCCCACAGTCCGCTTCCGGAGTTATGCAGCCTGATGCGAAGCCCGATGAAAGGCTTTGGCGCAAAGCGCTCCTTGGCCGTTTCGATGATGGTTTCAAGCTCGTTTAACCCCTCGATCGTAAGCGTTACGTTATGCCCCATTTCTGCGGCGATGAAGCCGATATTGATGAGCTCCTTGTCTTTAAAACCGTTTACGGTGATCGGCGCGCCGTATTTGTTATACGCCATCGCTAGCAGCAGTTCGGGCTTGCTGCCGGCCTCGAGTCCGTATCCGTAAGGCTCGCCGATATCGACTAAATTTCTAACGAAGCCGGGGAATTGATTTACTTTAAGCGGATAGACGGCGTGGAATTTTCCCTTGTAATCAAACTCCTTAATGGCTCGGTTAAAATTTGAGTAAATTTCGACGATCTGCTTTTTGATGAGGTGCGGGAAGCGCAGCAGTATCGGACCTCGCACGCCGTCTGCGCGGATCTCTTTTATGATATCCACCAAAGGCTGCTTGAAATCGGAGTTTAGGCATAGCTTGCCGCCGTCTATCGTGAAGTTGTAATTTCCCCAAATATTTAGTCCGTAATCGTTCATGCTCTATCCTTAAAAAATGCTTCGACCTCTTTAAATTTAATCGCAAAAGTGGTTTGATCCTCTAAATTTTTACACCATATCTCGGCGCGATCAAACTCGTCCTGTCCGATGCAAAGGCAAAATTTCGCCTCCGCCCCGTCGGCTGCTTTTAAATGCTTGGCTAGACTCCTGGGCTCGTATGAAATTTGAGTTTTACAAAGCTTTCGCAGCTTTAATGCAAACGAAAATGCCGTGCTGACAAACGCCTCATCCAGCGCGCCGATATAAAGACCCTCGCGCATTTGAGGGGCTTCGCGCGTTTTTAAAATTTCGGCTATTCGCTCGATACCGATCGCAAAGCCCACGCCCGCCGTCTTTCTGCCGCCTAAAAACTCCACGAGTCTGTCGTAGCGCCCGCCGCCGCCGACGGCGCTTTGTGCGCCAAGCTCGCTCGAGACGAACTCAAAGGCGGTTTTGCAGTAGTAATCGAGCCCGCGCACGAGTTTAGGATCGATCTGAAATTTTTGTCCGTTTTGGGTTAAAATTCTTTGCAGCTGCGCAAATTCAGCAGCGCAGGCGTCGTTTAAATTTTCAGTTATAAGAGGCGCGGCGGCTAAAATTTTCTGGCAGCTTTCGTTTTTGCAGTCCAGCACGCGGATCGGATTGGTGTCGATACGCCTTTGGCAGTCCTCGCAGAGCCTGTCCTTGCGTTCTTGCAAGAAATTTACGAGCTTGGTTTTATACGCCGGCATGCACTCCTCATCGCCTAAAGAGTTGATTTTAAGCGTTGCGGAGACATTTAGCTCGCGTAAAATTTGAGCTAACATCAAAATCACACTCGCATCCTCATAGACGCTACTTTGCCCGAAGCACTCGACGCCGAATTGATGAAACTCGCGCAGGCGCCCCTTTTGCGGGCGCTCGTAGCGAAACATCGAGCCTTGATAATAAAATTTATGCACGCCGCCGCTGCGGTCGAGCTTTTTTTCGATAAAGGCGCGCACGACGCCCGCGGTACCTTCGGGGCGCAGGCAGACGCTATCGCCGCTTTTGTCGCTAAACTCATACATCTCTTTGCCGACGATGTCGCTGCTCTCGCCGACACTGCGGCGAAATAGCGCGGTCTGTTCGAGTTTGGGCGTTTCGATGAGGCAAAAGCCGTAATTGCGCGCCACGCGCTCGCACACATTTAAAATTTGCGAGTAGATGCGCGCCTGCTCGCCTGAAATATCGTTCATACCGCGAAGTGCTTTGATCATCTATGAAATCCTTTGCGAAATTTTAAAATTTTCAAATTTTTGCGGCGATTATAGTTAAATTTACCTAAATTTTAAGCCCTGCCGCTGTCGCTTCGCATCGGTTCTGCTTATTTACATCACGCGCCGCGATGATTTTAAAATTTCAAATTTATTCTTAAAATGCGGATTGCGCGATCTTTGAGAATTGTTTTAAACGATCGGCATTTATAAAATTTACGGCGCGACGATCGGCGTAACGGCTGCTAATATTGCATGCTGAGAGCTTGCAAATACAGCGCCAGGTTTATAAAAACAGCGCGCCGCTGGGTTTAATATATCCCGCGCTACGAAGCGGTTGGATTTTAAAATTTAATTTGCGATGTGTCGCACCAGCTCGCGCCATGCTATTTAAATTTAAAGCGCTGCGCAAAATTTAACGCATTGCGTAAAATTTAAAATTTTACCGCACCGTCGATCGCGCGCCGTTTCGGCTTGGACGTCTATTTTAAACCGGCTAAGCTTGGCAGTAAAATTTCTACTTCGCCACTTTCATAGCCAAGAATTCCTCGTAGCGGCGGTCGATGATCTCTTTGATCTCGGCGTAATTTTGCGGCGAGTTTTCTATGTAAAAATAGGCGTTGTCGAAGTTTTTATCGCCGAATTTTCGCGCGACGAAATCGTCGTAATCCTGCAAATACCAGCCGTGCGTTTTGGCAAATTTAGTGCGGTCCGTGGTGTAGTAGGCATTTGCGAAGGCCTTGCCCGCGGTGTTTAGCTCCTCGCTGCCCAGCACGCCGTCCATGGCGCCGAAGAAATACCCGCGATAATCAAAGCTATCGTCCAGCCGCGCTATATCGCCCGCGAAATCAGCCGCGAAGTCCTTGGAGTAGAGCTTGCGCTCCATGCACCAGCGGAAGAAAAACGCGATGTGCGTCGCGCCGTTTTCATGCGGGATATCTGTCGGCGCATTTTTCGCGCCCCAGTGCCATTTTGCCTTGTCGTAGGTCACGTAAGCCATTTTGCTCTCCTTTTTTTGGACTTTAAGTTGCATAAATTTTAGAAATTAAAAGCAAACGACGCTTGGTAAAGCTCTAAATTTTATTCGATGCAATCTGCGCCATGAAATTTCAAATTTTATATCAGATCGCCCATTACCTTATAATCGCATTCGCTTCGTAAAATTTTGCCGCGGCTAAAATTACGTTTAAATTCTATCGCATCTCGTAGAATTTCATGCACTCCGTCCTATGTCTTTCAGTCGCTGCTTTGCCGCCGCCGTTACGTCCTCTTCGTAATCATACCACGCAAACATCGCGCCGTGCTGTACCGAGCCGCCCAGCAGATCGCCTCCTTGGCGGTTTTTCAGATCGATATTTGCGACCTTAAATCCATCCAGCGTCACTGCAAACTCGCGCAGGCGCTGCGGCGGAGATTTGAGCTTGGTGTATAGGTAGCAGCGCCCCGCCTGGCCCTTGCGTCCGACGCGCCCGCGTAGCTGATGAAGCGACGCGAGCCCCATTCGCTCGGCACCCACGATTAAAATGACGCTAAGCCGCGGCAGCGAGATGCCCACTTCGACGATCGTCGTGGTTATCAGCAGCCGCCCCTCGTCGCGGAAGCGGCGCAAAACCTCTTCTTTATCCTTGTCGCTGCCATGGGTAATCATCACGTCCGCAAACTGAGCCTTCCAAAACGGCGTCGCCTCCTCAAGGCTTTGATAGACCGAACTTTCGCTTTGCTGCACGAGCGGATAGACGATGATCGCTTGATTGCCCGCGGCGAGCTCGCGGCGTAGATCCTGCATAAAGCCCGCAAATCCGTCGTTTTGCAAAATTTTAGTTTTGATCTGCTTTTCAAACGGCAGCTGTTTTAAAAAGCTAAAGCTTACGAGCTCGGATTGGATCATGCTCAGCGTGCGCGGTATCGGCGTGGCGCTAAACTGAATGAAATGCGCTCGAAACTCGCCGCTCCCCGTGAGGCGCGCGATCTTTTCGCGCTGGTTGGAGCCGAAGCGGTGCTGCTCATCGACCATTATGAGATTTGACGGTGCGAGCTCGTGGTAGAGCAGGGCGTGGGTGCCGATGATAAGGTGCGCGCCTGCAAAATTCGGCTCGCGATCGCCGCTTTTTACGAGCAGGACCTTGATCTGTGGCGGCAGCAGACGGCGCGCCTCGGCGTAAATCTGCTCGGCCAAGATGCTCGTAGGCGCCATCAGATAGCTGATGCGCGGATAGTTCATCGCCGCGCTCGCGAGGATGACGAGAGTCTTGCCGCTGCCTACGTCGCCCATGACGACGCGGCGGCGCGCCAGAGGGCTTT